>JBFFOS010000202.1:0-1606 GCA_041574375.1 Woeseiaceae bacterium | reverse complement strand
GTCACCGCCAAGAAGGCCAAAGACGGTAGTGTCACCATCCACTTTGGCGGTGACCCCAAGGCGGACAACTTCCTGCCGATCGTGCCGGGATGGAATTACATCGTCAGGATGTACAAGCCAGGACCGGAGATACTGAAAGGCACCTGGACGTTCCCGGCAGCAAAACCGGCCGAGTAGGATGAACGTCGGTCGGAGGTTGCTTATGGCCGCGCTGTTGGCGGCTTGCATCGCAGCTCCGATTGCCATCGCTGCGGAGCCCGAACGGATTATCGTCACGAATGCCCGGCTGGTTGGCCGCGACGCGGCCGCGCAGGATCTTGCCGTCAACGTGCTCATTGTTGACGGCAAACTATCTGTCGTCACAAAGGACGAGTTGGTCATAGAGCCAGGCGACCTCGCCATAGACTCTGACGGAGGTTTCCTGTTCGGCCAACTGGCCCTGGGTTCCCGCCCCAGCTTTGTGATTCTCGATCAGGATCCACGCGAAAACGTCGACGTACTGCTGGATACCAAGACGCATGCGCGGTTCGCGATTCGGGAAGGCGTGATCGTTAAGAACGAGCTGCCGGCGATTCCGGTCGCCGCCCCCGAGGCAGCGACGAAACCGCGTCTCTGGAAGGCGTACACGCCGCCGCCGATTGCCGTGCCGATTCGCTACTACGACACCAGGAAGTGGAATAAATTTGAAACGAAGCCTGTCTCCGGGCTTTTTATCGGCGCACTCCTCATGGATCGCCAGTTCTGGTTGAGTCAGGACGGCGACAGCGAGGAGCAGGTGCGGGATCTCTCGGATTTCGATGGGGGTCAGATTCGTGCGGCACGCTTGGGCGTGGTCGGCACCCTCAATTACACGCGACCGTGGCGTTACACGGTGTTTGCGATGACCCATGCGTATGACAAGGGATTCGACGTCGATACCGATGAAGAATTTTCTTTCGGCGACTACCGGCTGGACATTCCAATGCCAGCCGATCTGACCTTGAGTGTCGGCAAGCAGAAGGAGCCCATCTCAATGGAGCGATTGATGGGTCTCGCGTACCTGCCCATGCAGGAGCGGGGCGCCTTCATCGATGCGCTGCTACCGTCGCGCAACCACGGCGTCGTTCTCTCCGGGGCGGCGGCCTCGGATAACGTCAGCTGGGCCGTCGGGGCGTTTAACAACTGGATCGACTCGGGCGAGTCATTCAGTGACACCGCGAACGTGTTTGTGGGTCGCACGACCTGGGCGCCAGCCGTTTTTCAGAACGAGAGCAACCTGTTCCACGTTGGTCTCGGCTTGCGGTACTCGGATTTGAAGCAGCCGGTCCAGGTAAGAAGAACACCGGAATTCAACAGTGCGCCGCGTTACGTCGATACCGGGATAATTTCAGCGGACGATCAGATGACCTACAGCCTGGAGGCCTACTGGCGCAATGGGCCGTACTGGCTTGGCTTCGAGTACGTCGGGACCGATGTCAACTCGCCGCAAACGGGTAACCCCTTCTTCAGCGGCTATCATGTCACCGGTTCCTGGGCTGTCACCGGCGAGTCGCGTGCCTATCGCAAGCGCAGTGGTGTATTCGACCCGCTGCCCGTGGCCAGGCCGGTAAACCAGGGCGGGTGGGGC
>JBFFOS010000201.1:0-1642 GCA_041574375.1 Woeseiaceae bacterium | reverse complement strand
GATATGGCGAATTGGGACGTTAGCCGGTATCGTGTTGCACGTCGTACGGACGGCATGAGTTTATGGGGCAGGTATTGGGCCTGCGGGGCACCGGACGAGAAACGGAAAGGCGGGTACTAAACAATGCGAAGATCTGCGAGCTTGTTGATTCCGCTCACCCTGATCATGATCTACTATGCGTTCTGGGTCGCGGTGACCGCAATACTTTTGCGGCAGTACCCGGTGCTTAGCGAATATCTGCCGCTTGGCGGCGTCGATGAGCTGGCTGCGTCCGATCCGGGAACGTTCGAACCGATATACACGCGTGTGGAGCGAACACTGTTTGCACCCACGTCGCCGATACGCCTTCTGCTTGCGTCAATCGGTGCGTGCATCTTGTCCGTACCAATTTCCTGGGTGTACTTTATTACGAGCCGGGCTCGGCGCATTGATCAGTCATTCCTGCAGACAATCATGATAATGCCCATCGTTGTGACCGGTATTGCGATGATTGTTGTCAACAGTATCGCACTGGCGTTCAGCCTTGCCGGCGTCGTGGCGGCCGTTCGTTTCCGCTTTACGCTGAACCAGCCCTCGGACGCGATGTATATCTTCGTCGCTATTGCTCTCGGACTGGGTGCCGGCATCGGTGCGCTAGGTGTTGCGGCGGTTATTTCACTTACGTTTGTCCTGGCTACACTTTTCATCTGGAAACTGGAGTACGGTAAGACTCTGGCCGGACCATTCCTGACCATGATTACGCGTCGCGATGCCGGCGAAGACGAATACTAGGAATACTGCTCGAGTTATGACTGACGAAACGAAGCCAAACAAAAGCCTGTTGCTCATCCACGGGCGGGATTTCAAGCCGGCAGCAGAAACCTATCTCGAACTTTCGGTTGCGGCGCTTCGTACCGGGCTTGTGCGTGACTATCCTGATTGCGTCGCATGCTTCGATGAGTTGCCCATTGATCTTGCCTGGTATGGCGACCTGAGTGCGGAGATCCTGCTGGCGAAAGGCAAGAGCTACGACGAAGAGCTGGACGTTGGTGATCGACGTAATGCCTTGCAGGCGCTTAGCGAAATCACGCCGCGCAAGAAATTCGGTATCCGCCTTTATGACCAGCTTCCCGGCAAATCGGCGCTGCCGGAGTTTTTCATGGATGTCGGAGCGCCACTGATGCGCGCCGTTGGCTTCCGAACGCCCGTGCTGGCGCGACTGGCCAAAGACGTTGCGGCTTACTACGACAAAGATTCGGACTATGCGGAGGCGGTGCGCAAGCGCCTGCGTGACAAATTGTGCCAGCTCATGGACCGCGGTGACGAGATCATGTTGATCACGCACGGCACAGGCAGTGTTATTGCCTACGATGTGCTCTGGGAGCTATCCAACGACACGGAGACCTATCCCGAGTACGGACAGTGCAAGGTGGCCCACTGGCTGACACTCGGATCACCGCTGGGTGACGGTGTGGTGCAGAAGCTATTACTGGGCGCCAAAGAGCGCGACGAGAACAAGTTCCCCAGCAATGTTATTTCCTGGCACAACCTCGCCGCCGAGGATGACTATACGTCCCACGACACGACCCTCGCTGACGACTTCAAGAAAATGATGGTGCAGCGGCGGGTCAGCGCTGTGCACGACTATCGGGTCTTCAATCTT
>JBFFOS010000200.1:0-2083 GCA_041574375.1 Woeseiaceae bacterium | reverse complement strand
GTCAAAAAGGGCTTCCGGTGGAAGCCCCTGACTCGCGGTTGTTACAGCTTGTTACCAGATCTTTACGCGCTCCTCGGGCGGCAGGTAAAGCGCATCGCCCTCTTGCACATCGAACGCCTCGTAAAATTCAGGCACATTGCGGACCACGCCGTTGGTTCGGTAAATGCTCGGCGAGTGCGGATCACTTTGGATCACCCGGCGCAGGGCCTCGTCACGATACTTTTGTCGCCATAGCTGGCCGTAACCGAGAAATACGCGCTGCATACCCGTAAAGCCGTCTATCACCGGCGCTTCATCGCCGTTGAGCGACAGTTTGTAAGCCAGCAGTCCGATGCTTAGTCCACCGAGGTCGCCAATATTTTCGCCCTGGGTGAATTCACCGTTGACGGCAAGGTCGTCGAACGGTCTGTAGCTGTCGTACTGCGCCACGAGCCGGTCCGTGCGTCTTTCAAACTCGTCGCGGTCTTGATCGGTCCACCAGTTTCTTAGTGCCCCTTCACCGTCGAACGCGCTCCCCTGATCATCAAATCCGTGGCCGATCTCATGGCCGATCCCGGCGCCTATCGCGCCATAATTGACAGCCTCGTCGGCCTCGAGATTAAAAAACGGCGGCTGCAGAATAGCGGCCGGAAAAACGATCTCGTTCCGCGAAGGACTGTAGCCAGCATTCACGGTCTGTGGTGTTATGAACCAATCGCTGCGATCGACCGGGCTGTCATGGCGGTCGATATCTCGTTTGTGCTCAGCGAGAGCGGCCCGTTGAAGGTTTCCCAGAAGGTCGTCAGCAGTTATCTCCAGTGCCGAGTAGTCCCTCCACTTGTCCGGGTATCCGACCTTGGGCACGAATTTCGATAGCTTCTGGAGCGCTTCCGCTTTCGTGGCGTCTCCCATCCAGTCCAGCTCGGTAATGCTCTGTTCGTAAGCGGTTAAGAGGTTTCCAACAAGCACAAGCATTCGCTCCTTGGCCTCTGGTGGGAAATGCCTGGCGACATAGGCCTTGCCCACGACTTCGCCGAGCGCGCCGTTAACGATGTTGACGCCGCGACGCCACATCGGTTGCTGCTCCTCTCTTCCGGTCAGTGTCTTGCCATAAAACTCGAAATTCTGAGCGTCGAGCTCCTCATTCAGCAATGCCGCAGCCGAGTTCAGCGCAACCCAGCTCAGGTAGGTTTTCCAGGTATCAATGTCTGTCGAGACAATGATCTCGTCCAACGCTTTCAGGTAATCCGGCATATACAGGATCAAGCTGTCAATCCCCGGGACTCCGTATTCTTCCAGGTAAAGGTTCCAGTTGAACCGTGGCATGATCTCGCCCAGCTGCGCGCGCTCGAATGACTTGTAGTTTTCGGCGCGCTGGCGCGCCTGCTCCTTTTTCATGTTGTGTTCGGCCAACCGCGTCTCGAGCGCCATAATTGTTTCAGCGGCAGCGGCACCGTCCCGCATTCCGGCGAGCTCGAACATCTTCTCGATGTGTTTGACGTACTTCTCACGCTGCCCAATCGTCGTGTCGTCAGTATTGAAGTAATACTCGCGGTCCGGCAGGCCCAGCCCGCCCTGCGTCACGACCATCGAATACCGCGTCGGGTCGTTCCAGTCTTCAAGCTGTCTGATATCCATCGGGACGCTGGCGCCGTATCGACCTGCTCGGGCAAAGTACCGTGCCAGGTCATCGTAATCCTCGACCGCCGAAATAACCTGCAGCTCGGGCCGCAATGGCTCCAGTCCGTTTCTATTGCGCGTTTTCATGTCCATGAAAGAACGGTAGAGATCGCCGACCTTTTGATCGTCGGTGCCCATGGCGAAGTCGCCGCTCGCCGACGCCTCAATGATTGCCCTGACATCCTCCTCGGTCTTGTCCTGGATGATGCGAAAGGTCCCGTAGGCTATTTGGTCAGGTGGAATTTCTGTATTGGCGATCCACGCACCATTTACATAGGAGAAAAAGTCATCACCGGGATTGACGTTCATGTCCATGTGCTCGAGGGCAATTCCTGAGCGCAGCGGCGCCGCCTCCTCAATTGTCGCGGCGGTACTCGACACGATGGGCCCCTCCTGACTGCAGGCGGCCAGGCCGACGACGGCC
>JBFFOS010000199.1:0-2372 GCA_041574375.1 Woeseiaceae bacterium | reverse complement strand
TCAAAGATGCCGAGGCATTAGAGCGCATGGCTCGGGTCGACACCGTGATTGTAGACAAAACCGGAACCCTAACCGAGGGCAGACCACGGCTCACCGACGTCGTAGTAACCGAGGGTTTTGACGAAAACGAGGTGCTGTCACTTGCTGCCGCCCTGGAACGCGGTTCGGAGCATCCGCTCGCCGAGGCGATCGTCGCCGGCGCAGAGGACCGAGGACTGGACCCGGGTCGCGCGGACGAGTTCGATGCCGTCACGGGCAAAGGTGTAATGGGCTTGGTGAAAGGACGTGCCGTTGCACTGGGCAACAGCGCCATGATGAGCGACCTCGGAGTCTCCTCGGACGAAGCCGACGACTACGCCGATAAACTCCGCGCCGAAGGCAAGACAGCCATGTTCGTCGCCGTTGATGGCCGTCTCGCCGGTATGGTTGCCGTTGCTGATCCGATCAAGGAAAGCACCGCAGACGCAATCCGCGAGCTCCAGGGCCTTGGGCTGGCTATCATTATGGCGACAGGCGACAACCAGCGTACCGCCGAGGCGGTCGCTCGCCAACTCGGCATTGACGAGGTGCGAGCGGGTGTTCTCCCCCAGGACAAGAAAACGCTGGTCGATGAACTGCAAGCAGGCGGTGCGCATGTCGCCATGGCCGGCGACGGAGTCAATGACGCGCCGGCGCTTGCGGCGGCCGAGGTTGGAATCGCCATGAGTACGGGCGCAGACGTTGCGGTGGAGAGCGCCGGAATTACGTTAATGCGCGGTGACCTCACGGGACTGGTCCGTGCACGAAATCTCGCGAAAGCAACGCTACGGAACATCAAACAGAACCTGTTTTTTGCTTTTGCCTATAACGCGGCAGGAGTACCGATTGCCGCCGGCGTCCTGTATCCCGTACTCGGGCTTTTGCTCTCGCCTATGATTGCGGCGGCGGCAATGAGCCTGTCTTCCGTTTCGGTGATCTCGAATGCGCTGCGATTGCGCCGCGTGCGGCTTTGATTGGGGGTGCTGGAAGATGACGGACGATGCCTGGAATGCGCCGATACCCGAGAAACGCATACCCAATAGGTACGATTCCGGATTGCAGCACACACTCCAGGTCTTCATATTACAATAAGGAGGCGGTATGAATGTCATCCGACCAATTCGAGGTACGTCATCCACCGGGATACGTTTCACCCTGGTAGCTGCCACGATCGCCTGGCTCGGATTTCTCCTGCAACCCTGCGTCATGGCGGCTTCGCCGACCGCCACTGTCGGTGGCGACAGTGGTGTCGAGTTGTCGATCGTCACTCATCATGGGCCGGGTATTTCAGCCGAGAAATGCCTGCATTGCGACGACATTTCCGACCTGCTGCCCGACGTATGTGACGAAAATGCCGCCTCCGGGGGGTACTCCAGCCCCAAATCGTTCGATAATGGCACCGACCACGGCAACCCTGCCGCACCGGCCTTCACCTCACTGGACAGCGTCGGCATCGCGCCTGGTCCAATTGCGCTTCCGCAAGCGGAAGATCTTCCGCCACCTATTGCCTTAACCGAAGCCTACTGCGTGTATCTCGAATAGCTGCAGCTCGGAATAACCTGACTGACTTTCGGCTGACGTGGCCCATTGAGTGGCACGTTGCGCATCGCCGAATACCAGATTCCAAGCACGTTTACATCGTGCAGCTATTGAATACGAGAAAGCGGTTACCACCGCTTTCGGGAGACGAAAATGAGAGTTCTTATTATTGCAGTAACATTCATTATGATGGCCATGGCCGGAAATCTGTTGGCACAGGAGACGGATCCTGCGCGGCAGATTGCTGAGCACTGGCAAACACAACAGGCCCTTCGGACAGAGCGCGAAGAGCGGCTGAATGAGCTGATGTCGATAATGGCCGAGGAAATGGAAGCAATTGACAAGGCCAGCAATAGCGGACAGAGACAGCAGTTGTTGGTGAATCATCGCATCCACATGCATGAATCAATGGACTTGATGCGCGACCTTGGTGGCGTTCATCTCCGCGAAGTCATGACGCAGCACCTTGGCTCGCATCACGACGTCAAACACGGCATGCAAAAAGCACCAGCAGACGCCAGACACACCTCACCGTCGATCCCGCGCGAACAAATTAGTGACGCAGCGCGCCTGAGTGATCTTGAAACTCGAGTCGATATGATGCAGATCATGCTCGAGTCGATGCTTTCAGAGCAGGCTAAGCGGTAAGGACGACCGCATCGCCCGGCCGTGCGCTACGCGTGCGGCCGGGCGATTAACTCTTGGGGGGCAGGGAGAAATGAGAGTAAAGCTGAGCATACTCAGAAAGCCCAGTGGAATCAGTTGGTCACTTTTGCGTGTCCAACGTGGTCACAGGACTACGGAAATCAGTCGGT
>JBFFOS010000198.1:0-2603 GCA_041574375.1 Woeseiaceae bacterium | reverse complement strand
TCGTCCGACGGCATATTGAAGCTCGCACGCGCGAAGCTGGGCGGTCCCTTCGGCTTATAGGCGTTCGACATCGCCAGCGGCTCACGCGGAATGCCAATGAAATTCTTATCGATCAGACCGTTTTCATTCTCATCATGATAGACAAGCACGGCAATCTTGCCGTCGCTGACATTCTCCAGGGCATATACGCCGTCGCCGACCGCGGGTAACGAAAACTCCTGGGCCGGATCGCGCAAATCACCGAATGCATCAGCAGCATCGTAGATCTGGAAAACGAGCGTCCCGTTGTCGGGCGCATTTTCAAGAAGCAGATCGAGATCCGCGGCGCCGGAAATAGACGGCAGCAGGCAGATTGCGAGTATCGCGATTATTCCGATCAGGGTTTGCTTCATGCTGCGCTATTTGTGTTTATGAGTGACTCTTCGGCGACCACAGAATGCCGAGACGACGCCCTTGCGCGCCAGTCATCGATAATGACAGCAACCGACGGCGTGACGAAGAGAACCATGAATCCGGATACGACGATGCCGAATCCGAGACTGACTGCCATGGGAATCAGGAACTGAGCCTGCGGGCTTTTCTCGAACAGCAGCGGTGCCAGGCCGAGTGCGGTCGTTAGCGTCGTGAGCAACACGGGCCTGAAGCGGCGAGCCGCAGAGTCGGCCGCCGCCTCGATAGGCGTTCTGCCTTCGGCCCGATACTGATTATAGAGATCGACCAAAACCACTGACGCGTTTACCGCAACACCCGCCAGCGCGACAATTCCGAATATCGAAATAAACGACAGTGCGAAACCGAGAACAAAGTGGCCCAGCACGGCGCCGGCAACACCGAGCGGAATCGCGACGAGTATAGCCAGTGGCTGCACATATGAACGTAGTTGGGTTGCAATCAGGGCGAAGATGACGAGCAGGACAACGAAGAAGGCACTGCCTAATGACGCAAGATCCTCATTCTGCTCGCGCGATGTTCCGGCCCGCACCCATCGAAGACCCGGATATTTCTGTTCAAGCCCCGGCATCACCGCCGCAAGTATGGCCTCGTTCGCAATGTTCGGCGTTGATATCGCCTCGTCAACGTCCGCGCTTACCGTCACAACACGGCGTCCATCGATTCGTTCAATCGACGAGTAGGCGCGGCTCTCTTCGACGCTCGCTACGGTCAACAATGGCGCGCTGCCGCCACCGGGCAGCTGCACTCGGAAATTGTCCAGTGCATCCAGGCTGGTGCGCGTCGCTTCCGGGTAGCGAACATAGACACGAATCTCCTCGCGCCCCCGCTGTATGCGCTGCACTTCCTCGCCGAAAAAGCCCCGGCGGACCTGGGTGGCAATATCAGCCTCCCTGAGGCCTGCCGCACGACCGGCCGGCGTCAGTTCAAATACAAGCTGTCGCTTGCCAAGATCAAAACTGTCCTCAATCTGGTTGATACCCTCAATCTGCGCCAGGCTTCGCTTCAGGTCCTCGACCGACGCAACAAGCAGCGCCTCGTCCTGGTGCGCAAGTTCGAATTCGACATCAGACCCGAAGCGTACAAAGCTCGAAGAAAAGCTGACACGCTCGGCACCCTCAATGCTGCCGACACGACTGCGCCACCGCCGTTCAATTTCGGCCGCCGGGGTAACTCGCTGGCCGAATGGCGTCAGTTCGATACGCACCTGGCCAATATTCTCTTCGCCGGAGAAACTCGACTGTCCGCCAGGACCGTTGTTGGAGGACGCCTTTCCGCCACTCGTCGACGTAATGGAAACAAACAGGGTTTCGCCACTCTCCTGTTCAACCTCCTCGGCAAGCTCGTAAGCGGCGTTGGTCATTCTCTGCACAGCAGCGTCCGTGCGTTCGAACGGCGTGCCATCCGGCATGGTCAACGATGCTGACAGGCTGTTGCCTTCAACGGCCGGAAAAAAGATGAAGCGAACCTGCCCACTCTGCAGCAAGCCGATACACAGAATAAAGAAAGCTGCCGCAACGCCGATCGTCGCGTACCGCCACTTTGCGGCGAACGAAACACCGGGGCGGACCAGCCGGTCCCTGACCCATTCGACGCCGGCACCGATTTTAGTCTGCAAGCGCTTGATGGGGCCTCGTGACCAGGAACCGCCGTGACTGAGATGCGCCGGCAAGATACAGAACGCCTCGAGCAACGACACGAGCAATACGCTGATTACGACCAGCGGAATGGCCCGGGTGATGTCCCCGAAGGTACCACCCGTAACCAGCAACGGCGCAAACGCGGCCACCGTGGTAAGTACGCCGACAATAACGGGCGCCAGCATCCGATGGGCACCGCGGCTGGCCGCGGACTCGCCTGCTGTGCCACCTTGCTGTTCGGCATCGATGTTTTCACCAATGACGATCGCATCGTCCACGACAAGGCCGAGCACAATAATCAAGCCAAACAGGGAAATCATCGTGATCGTTACACCGAGTGCACCAAAGAGCATGATCCCGCCCATGAACGCGGTGGCTATTCCGGCGCTAACCCACACGGCAAGCCTGAGGTCGAGCATCAGTACGAGAAACAGAAAAACCAGCGCAAAACCGAACGCGCCGTTCCTGAGCAACAGGTTGACGCGCTCGCGCAATAGCTTCGTCTCGTCTCGC
>JBFFOS010000197.1:0-2681 GCA_041574375.1 Woeseiaceae bacterium | reverse complement strand
GAACTAGAAAGAGCCTTTGAAAAACAACATTGGGCCATCGAACCGTACCTTTACTCTGCCACGCCAAAACTCGTCTTCGGATTTTACGTCGATCACGAACCAGTCGTATCCGAACCCGAAGCCGAAGTGGTCAAACGTATCGTGTTCGAAATACATGGCCCCGTGTGTGATCGTGCCGTCGATATCATCGATCTCCACGGAGAAAACCTGCGCGCGCGCAAGTAACGCCCAGTTTGTTCCCAGGCGCCGGGCCCCACCGAAACCGATTACCGGGAGAGGGGCCGTAACCTTGGCGATCTCGGTTGTACCGATTGGTTCGTTAATATTGTCGAATGCTATTTCTGTCAGTGCAGCTCGGAGCCGGGTGACATGCAATCCAGCACCTACAGCAAGACCCCAGTCGCGATTGCGTACGATTCGATAGGAGTAGCTCAACCGGGTAACTTCTGTCGTGAACGAAGAGCGTATGCTTGCGCCGATCGGAAACACGTTGTCGCCAAACCGGATTTCGCCGTCGAGCCTGCGGAATCCGCTTCGATCGAGTCGAAAGTACTCGAGTTCGAGGAAGTGTCGTTCCTTGAACCGCCAGCGAAGTGCGGCGTTGAACGTGTCCTTGTTATCGTCCAGGTTGAGGTCTCTTTCGAAGTTCAGGCGTGTACCGAAGTTTCCGCCGCGGCCGTCCACACGAATTTCCGTCGACAGGTTCATGTCGTAGACGCCCAGCCGCAAACTGAAGGGACTGAGATCAGACTTTGTATCCAGTTCGTCGGCAGCGCGCGTAGAGGCTGCCAGTAGTGTCGCCACGGCAACGATCGCTGCAAGGGAAGTGGCGCGTCGTACGGCGGATTTGAGTGTCTCGATCACTTACTCGACCCTACGGATCCTGGTTGTCGGCCTCGTTGTCGAGTGCCCGGTTGTCCGCACCGAATGTCGAATCAATTTCCGCAATGGCCGACCACAAGCGTTCCATGTAGTCGGGCGGAAACTCGTAGACGGGCATATTGGCCTTGAGCTGCAGGCCGCGTTGCTCCGGAGTAAGCCCGTACATCAACGTCATTAGGATATCGCTGCTGGCCCACGGGCTGTTGCGAAAGTAGCCGTGCCCGTTTCCGGTGCTTGCGCCCTCGGCATCGCTTACATCGATCACGCTGATATGGTCCTTGCTCTCTTCCAGTAGACGCCGCCCGCCCGGCGAGAGATTTTCTTCCGCGATCGCTTGCCCCAATCGTTCGCGCCGCGTCAACCACCGCGAAAAACCGAGCGCTTTGTCTTTTTCGGAGACGTAGATGCTCATGTGCCGAGGCACGTCCAGCGCGCCGTCAGCAAGGTAGGCAGCAAACACCTGCCGGTCCAGATCGCTGCCGACCATGACGAGGTTGCCGAGCCGATGCCTTGCGAATATTTCTTCCCGAGCCCTGCCGTCATTCATCAAGGCGAGCTGTTCGAATGCCCGGGCAGACAGTCTTGTGCCGTTGCTGTACGCGATGATGTGGATCTGCTCCGCGATGGTCTTCTCGGACAGGAACTCCAGGAACTTCCGAAGGTGTCGCGCGTAACCGTTAGATGTGTCAGTGTCCCGGATATAGGCCCATTTATTTGGCGTCGATGGCCAGGCGTAACCGACCATCACGCCGTCGTAGCCGAGGAAGTGCCACAGCTCGGCGGCCACCAGCATCGGGTTTTCGAAAACGACCTTGAAGCCGTGCACGTAGATATAGACGTGTTTACGCTTCGAACGTTCGAGCTGTGCGTTGACCGCGGCGGCGAATTCCTCGTCACCATCCAGCAACTCCTCGCCGTAATCCTCACGCCTCGCAAAACCCGGGATCGTATCCTCCAGGATACCGAACTCGGTCACGCCGGTGACCCTGATCGGGTAGTCCTTAGGACGAGACTTCGACAGCGATATCTGCCGCACTTCGCTCCAGTCGACGTCTGCGTCGTGCAGGGTGATCCTTGCTACACCGAGGCGGACCAGCTGACCCCGCTCATTGACGTAGTAGTTCTCGTTGTCGTCTTCGCCCGCGGGCCTGCGGTCGGTTGCGTACAGGATGCCACCGTAAGGAACCAGTGCCATCGGGTCGCTATCGGGCAATGGGTCGAGCCTGCCATCAGCGTAGACATCCGGCGCGGGCATCAGGTTTATCTCGTCCCACACGGTGTTCGCGCAGCCCGATAACAGTAGTGATGCGAGGGCGAAGCCAACCGTGCGTCGGGCAAAAAAGTTCTTTCTATTATTCTTCAATTTACAAAGAGCGTCATTTTAATGGTACAGGCCACTGGTATGTCGGTATTTTGTGCGACTTTCTTCAACTTCAATTAAACCAAGTAAGATGCTAGTTTCGACGATTCTACCACCACGCAAATTGAATCGGTTCATCGATAATTGTAAGGTGACGGTGAGGGTAAATCCGCGTGAACGACTAATGAATTGAACGTGACCAAACACGAGTGGAGCCGCAGATGTTTCTGAAACGCAACATTCCTTCATTGTTTATCACCATTGCTGCACTGATGGGCAGCGGCTGCAGCGCGGAGCAGGGCGCGCCGCTCGAGGAAGCCGAAGCGGTTGCCGAGGGCACCAGCTGCAGTCTTGAATCACTGCGTCAGCTTCCGGACGTCAGGATTACCGCAGTCACAGAAGAAGCTGCGCCCGTGCCGCACTGCAAGGTGGCGGGCAT
>JBFFOS010000196.1:0-2763 GCA_041574375.1 Woeseiaceae bacterium | reverse complement strand
CCATGCGCCCGATAATGTACTCACGGGCAGCCTGATCGCCCTCGGTAGCCGGGCCGCGCCCGCCGTACTTGTCATCGGATAATTCGATGACGATCTCGCGCACGAATTCTTCGGTGATCTTATGTCCTGCCTGCTCGATCGTGTCGGTTGCGCGATCCTCAGAGGTGGCGCGCAGTGCGGCCGGTGACGACGCCCCGAGCCCCGGTGCCGACTCTTCGGACGTACAGGCAGCGCATACAATCAATATCGCTGACGCGAGCTTCGGCCGGTAATACTGCAGCTGCTTGCTCCGTCTTATTCAAATAATTCCGCAAGGAAGTTGCACATCGCCGCCCAAGAACGATTGTCCGCCTGTTTGCTGTAGACCGTCCCAAAACCCGGGTCATTTGCATCCGGATTCGTGAAAGCGTGCATCGTGTTTCCATAGGCATGCAGCTGCCAGTCAGCACCCGCCGACGTCAGCTCCTCGGCAAGCGCCAGCACCGAATCTGGAGTCGCCATCGGGTCATCCCAGCCATGCAAGGCAAGCACTTTGGCCGTTATTTGTTGACCAGCGGTATTACCGGGCGAGCCGAACAGGCCATGGAAGCTAACCACGCCAGCCAGGTCTTCGCCGGTGCGCGCGATATCCAGCACACACAGGCCGCCGAAACAAAAACCAATGGCGGCTGCTTTCGCCGGGTCAACTTCAGGTTGAGTCCGCATCGTATTGAGCGAACCGAGCAGCCTCTTCTGCAGCATCCCGCGATCGTCTAGAAACGGCTGCATCAGAGCCGCATTTTCCTCGGTGCTGCTGCCGCGTTTGCCCTTGCCATAAAGATCCAGCGCAAACCCGACGTATCCAAGTTCGGCGAGCTGGCGAGCTTTTTGGTCTTCAAACTCGCCACGGCCTGCCCATGCGTGCGAAACGAGTATGCCGGGCCGTGGCTCTTCGACAGCATCATCCCAGGCAATCAGGCCCTCGAGAACGACTCCGGCGTCCTCGTAATCAACAAGGCGTGTTTGAATAGCCAACGTTCACTCCTTTCATTCCAAAAAATAGCGTTTAGTCGCGTCGAATGACAATCACTTCGATCTGGCCGTTCGGCCCGATATACCAGGAAGCGATACCGCTGGTAATGCTGACGATAAGCGCTCCGAGGATTGCCGAGCCGAGGCCCGCGATAGAGAACCCTGAAAGCATCGCGCCAACCAGGCCGAACATCGCCGCATTGAGAACGAGCAGGAAAAGCCCGAGCGTCACAATCGTGATGGGCAATGTCAGGAAGAATGCGACGGGACGTACGAATCCGTTCACAAAACCAAGGAGGATAGCTGCCAGGATGAAGGTCCCCAGGCCCGCTATCTGCACCCCCGGCACCAGGACCGAGGCCAGGTAGAGTCCCAGCATCGTGATCAGCGTTCGTATGAGAAAGCCCGGCATCTCCCAATTATGCGACGCCGGCCGCTACTTTGCTAGAATCGCTTGGCAAGCCCCGGTAGCTCAGTCGGATAGAGCACCAGATTCCTAATCTGGGGGTCAGAGGTTCGAATCCTCTCCGGGGCGCGAATTGAGAGCAGGTCCCAGCAGGACCTGTGTCTGATTGCGGTGCGTGCAGATAGACGAGAACCTCCTGGCTCGACAAATTGCGCTGCAATTTGGATGCCAGAGGCGGCCCGACGGACCGGGAATCGCCTTGAGGCGATTCGAGTCAATCCTCTCCGGGGCGCTATATATTTAAATAAGTTAATCTATAACAGACGCTCGGGACGCCGAAGTCGCCTCTTTAGACCCTGAGAAACCGAGAGCTGCTCTCATCAGGTGCTGACAATCAGGGGCACAGACAGCCACCTCGACTCAATGTCGGCTTTCGGTCAGAAACGGCGGCACATAGACAGCGGTACCGTCTGAAAAGGAGATGCTTACCCCTTGCCAGGCCGTACCGAAGCAACGTGGAGAATGAAGATGAAGCATAGACCTTGCACTGGCAGACTTTTGATCGCTACGCTCCTGACCTTAGCCAGCTCTAACCTTGTCGCTCAAGAAACCGAAGGAACGCTGGAAAAGATTGCCCGGACCGGCGAATTTGTGATCGGGTATCGCGCTGACTCGAGCCCGCTATCCTATGAGAATGCCGAAGGACAGCCTTCGGGGTATTCAGTGGATCTCTGCAGG
Organism: Woeseiaceae bacterium; assembly: GCA_041574375.1. GTDB lineage: Bacteria > Pseudomonadota > Gammaproteobacteria > Steroidobacterales > Woeseiaceae > UBA1847. The sequence goes on along the minus strand of JBFFOS010000196.1, from coordinate 608 downwards.
CGAGTCGCCGCTGGTATCAAGGCACACTTCGGTGAGCAGGAAATTGAAACGAAGTTTTTGCGCATAGCACCAGATGAGCGCATATCCGCAGTTGTAGACGGCAAGATCGATATCGAGTGTGGATCAACTACAATCACCCTGTCACGCCAGGAGCAAGTTGATTTTTCTCTTCCCACCTTTGTAACCGGCGGGAGCGTACTCTCGCTAGCCTCATCCGGTATTCAAAGCATGGCGGATCTGTCCGGCAAGAAAGTGGGTGTCGCGAAAGACACGACGACGCTCGATCAACTCCGAAATCACTTGGAACAGAACCTGATTGATGCAGAGGTCGTTGTCGTCGCGAACCGGAATGAAGGCATTAGACAGCTGAACCGGGGTGACATAGACGCACTGGCGTCCGATCAAATCGTACTGATCGGCCAGATAATCGAAGCCATTAATCCAAAGCGATACGCACTGGTCAGTGAAATTTTTTCATACGAACCGTATGGTTTTGCGGTTCGACGAAATGATGCCGACTTCCGACTGGTTGTAAATACCGCCCTTTCACAGCTGTATCGAAGTGGCCAGCATGCGGCGATTTTTCAAAAGTGGATAGGACGCATTGG
>JBFFOS010000195.1:0-2846 GCA_041574375.1 Woeseiaceae bacterium | reverse complement strand
ATGAACAAGAGCCCGTTGGTGGCAACATGTAGCAGGAAGCCCTGCATGCCCGCCTTTACCCGCGCCGCATCGCCGATGAGGCGGGACACGAGGTCCCCGGAGGCTACCTTGCGACTCTCCGGGCTGATGCCCAGCGTCGAACTGAATACCTTTTGCCGGAGATCTCGGGTTGTGGCGATAGAGAAACGGCTGAAAAACAGGCGGGCCAGGTAGTCCAGCAGACCCAGAATGGTCATGCAAACGAGAAACAGCAGGGACAACTGCAGAATCTGAACACTGACATTCTGAGTGATACCGGTCGTCGAGTCGGTACCTGTAATCAAGGCCGCCACCGAATGGAAGGGCCACGGCAGCGCCAGTCGCACCGCGACGATGCCGATCGATGCCACCGCCCCTTTCAGGAACAGCGCACGATGGCGTCGGCCCAGCCGTACGATGCCACGGATCGTATCGCCGATCTTTCGGACCAGATCGACGTGGCGGCCAAGCCGGGTCCCGACGGATCGCGATTCCGGCGCGGCCGAACTCGCCTGTTGCGGATCGTCGATCTTCAAGAGACTGCTCCCGCCAGCCCAAACTGCTTTTGACCGGGCCGGTGGCCGGGCTCAATCGACGGCCAGACTTGATTTCGGGCAGCTTCAAGATCTTCCTGGTAGTCAATCTCAATCCAGGTCAGTTCATTGACATCCACCCCCACCAGGGCGTTGTCTCGAGCAAACGCGTGTACAGCCGCCGCCAGCCACTTGTTGTTTCCACCGCGCTTCAGAATAGCCGCCGCTTGTTCGAACAGGCCCCGGGCATCAGCGGCAGAGAATTTCAATATCCCGACGTTCTCGCCGTTAGTCACAGAGACGTCGAGTGTTTTGCTCATTGACCGCAGGATGTCCCCGGACAGCTCAACCTTCATGTGCTCATCGTCGGCGCCGGAACTCGAGTCGTACGCAAAGCAACTGAGCGAACTTTCGAGCAACCGCGTCAGCACGCGCTGGTCTGCCAGGACGTCGCAGTTCATCACGACAACCGGTCCCGATATCCGGTGTCGGGTCAGCCAGAAGGAGTACAAACTGTTGGTCGTTGCCCAGTGCCGGTTTCTCACGACATGCGCCCGGCCGTGCGTCGCTCGCGCCACAGCATCGTGATGGTAACCAGTGACCACCGTTACGTCGTAGATGCCGGCAGCATTCAGCATTGACAGTTGATGGTCGAGCAAGGTGCGGCCGCCGACCTGAAGCAGACATTTCGGGAATTCCTCGACGTGGGCGCCGAGACGCCTGCCGCGGCCCGCCGCCAGGATCACGGCCTGTGTCTCCGGTTCACTCTGGGTTTGCGCTTGTTGAAAACGTGCCCTGCATTTGATCTGTTCGTCCATAAACTTCGTCCCTGATTGTTCGCCCCCTGATACGCGCATTGACGTCGAGCGAAGTTGTCCCTCACGACTGATTCGCAAAAATTAGGGAGTACCCCCCTTAAAAGCCCTTGTACCCAAGCGGCATTCGATCGGCTGGCGCCGCCTCACGCATTTCCGCCCTAACGAAATCCTGCGCTTTCGCGTGCACAGGACCCAAGGCGTGCCGACAGGTCACCTATCCGGGTATATCCTTGCGAGACGGCGATTTAGCGATGCACACCGAGTTACACGACCGAGTTCACACAAAGGTTCCGTAACTGCGTCACATTTTCCGGAACTGCGTCACATTTCGAGTCGCCTTTTTGGGTACCTGTTGCGGCACACCTCGGAAACCAGGACGAATCAATAGAGTTGTAAGTTAGAGAGGTGGGGAAACGTAAGCGACTGATCTCACTACTATTCCTTTAGGGGGTCCAGAGGCACCAAGTGAAGATTGGTGGCCAGGGTCGGAGCGGTTTGCAGCGCAAACCACTACGCCGAAGGCGCCCTAAGGGCGAGGACCGTAGGTGCGAGCCAATCGAACTGCCGACACGTGGATATTCAGCGTGTCCGGTGACTCAGAGCGTCACCATCAAGGCGAAAAGAAGCAAGCAGGCCTCCAGACAATACAGACAACTCAGCACCTGCTTCATGCGCCACTGGATCTTAATTCGCCGCATAGGAAACCTCCCCAGGTGTCAGCAGATCGCCGAGAACAGGCAACGCTGCCGCAATTTCATTGGCCAGGTCTGCCGTGACACCGAGCGTTTCGGCTCGTGGCTGTTCTATAACGGCCGACCAGGCGACAACGCCGGAATCGAAATCGGTCATCGTCACGGCAACCCGTACAACCGTCTCCGTCGTGGACACGGTCCCTGTGAGCCGCTTGCTTCCCTTCAGCTGTTGCGGATCACTCGAGTCAATCACCGTAATGCCAAGCTGACGTATCAGGACATGCTGCAGGTCGATCACCAGCCCATCGGAAACGCTCACTGCATCAATGCCTGTCACAGCGCGAAACGGTACGACCGCGATTCTTTGTGATACCGGCTCCGCCGCTTCGATCCTCGGGCCGAATGCGACAAGGCCGAGTTGAACACCGATCACCAGCGCAGCAAAAATCAAGCCGCAGTCGATGAGCCGGTCGGCGAAATACCTGGGTCCGCGTGCCGATGATCTCGCCTGAGTCGCGTCGCTTGCCCCTTCGATGACCAGCCCATCGGGAGTAATTTCGAAAAGCCAGGACATCAGGATAATGACGGGAAGGCCGAGCAGGCCCAGCACGATCGCGAGCTTGAGCGTCCACTCGGGAAGCTCGAGCGCAGGCGTGATTACATCGACGATCTGGCAGACGAGCCACAGTGCCACAGAGTACATTGTGACGGCCCGGCAGACGCGACGGCGGCGCAGCTCGGCGACGAAGTGAAACAGCCGATTGTGCGTCATGGAACGGCTGCCT
>JBFFOS010000194.1:0-2923 GCA_041574375.1 Woeseiaceae bacterium | reverse complement strand
TTTTTGCAGCAGACCGGGTAAGGACTCCAGTTGCTCATTGCGAGCCTCAAAAAACGTTCTGCTGACCGGTATCATCGGGTGCGTGGCGACAAGGTGAAGTAATTCTTCACCGACCGTCAGTGACGCAAAGATCGTCGGGTAGCCGAAAGGCGGACTGTCGACGTGATCTACAGACGTTATCGGCAGGCGGGAAAACAAGGCGATGCCAAAGTTTCCGTCACGTGCCTCGGCGTAGGAATAGGGATAGTCCGAGCGCAATGCGTCCAGTTCGACCAGCCAATTCGGTGACACTTCCAGTAGCGCGATCACGTCCGGGTCCTCCTCATCCAATAGATCAAACAGCCGTTCGAACTCGGTGTTGGAAGACAGGACGTTGGCAAGGAGCAACGTCAGGTCGATGCCCGCCTCATGCTCTTGCGCGTCGAAATACCAGGGAAGTATGAAGCTCGCATTGAGCAAGCAGACCAACAATAATGCGCCGGCGTAAACGCGCCTGCGAAGCGCCACGAATACCAGTAGCAGTAGCGACGCAGCAACCAGGTATTGCAGGCGGAAATGGCTGAAGAGCTGCAGAGCGAAATGATCGGCGGGCAACAAGGTAATAATGGAGAAAGCGATCGTGAGAACCGCCGCAGCCTGTGACAGGCCAACAAGAGTAACTAGACGCCCTCGCATACCGGGCAATCGGGTCGTTTGCTGATGCCGAGGCTTCGGAGTTCGCTGGCGGTCGCATCAAATAGTCGCAGCAGTGGTGCGGGTGACCCGATGCCGGCGAGGTATTTGAGCGCCTCCGCCGCCATCATTGTGCCGATGACGCCGGGCACAGGGGCGAGCACACCGTTGCCTGCACAGCTATCCAGGGATTCATCTGCGGCGACATAAAGACATTCGAAGCACGGTGATTCCGAAAAGTCCGGACCAAACACGGCCAGCTGACCCTCGAATCGAATGGCAGAACCCGATACGAGCCGGCGCGACATCGTGACGCAAGCTTCGTTGACCTGGAATCGTGTTGGAAAATTGTCGCTGCCGTCGAGTACGACGTCCGCAGCAGAGACGGCCTCGGCCAGTGCTGTGCCGGTAAGGCGTTCGCTGATCGCTGTAACCTCTATGCTCGGGTTGATTTTGCGCAAGCGCGTGGCAGCGACTTCTGCCTTGAGTTCACCAATATGGCCTTGCGCGTAAAGCACCTGGCGGCCGAGGTTGGTCTCATCAACCGTGTCGAAATCGCAAACAGTGAGCTCGCCAACGCCGCTCGACGCGAGGTAGGCAGCAGCGGCACAGCCGATGCCGCCAACACCGATCAGGAGAACCTTGCCTTCAGAAATCCGCTGCTGCCCGTCCGCACCAACCTGCGGCAGTGCCAGGTGACGTGCGTCGCGGCTCAGGGTCATTCGTCGATCGTGACTTCGATGATCTCGACATTCTCGACGGGAACATCCTGGTGACCGCCACGATTGCCCGTTGGCACGCCAGCGATGGCATCAACGACGTCCATACCGGTGCTGACCTTGCCAAACACGGCGTAACCGAAATCACGACCTCTGTGGTTCAGAAAATCGTTGTCGCGAAGGTTGATGAAGAACTGCGAGGTTGCGCTATCCACGACGTTCGTGCGCGCCATAGCAAGCGTGCCGCGCACGTTTGTTTCGCCGTTGTCAGCTTCGTTCTTGATCGGTTCTCTCGTCGCCTTGGACGACATGTTTTCGTCCATGCCACCGCCCTGAATCATGAAATTCGGAATGACGCGGTGGAAGATCGTGCCCGCGTAGTGGCCATCTGTAATGTACTGGCGGAAGTTCTCGCAGGAGATCGGGGCTTTTTCGTCGAACAGTTCGACGCCAATGTTGCCGTGATTGGTTTTGATCGTGATCATGGTGTCTCGCAAATTGAAATGAGGTCCGCTATTTACCACCCTGACGCGCGACTGTCACGCGTGGGCGTCCAGCAAGATCATTATGGCAGCAAATATCGGTCCAGCCATGTTTCTCAAGTAGCGCAGCAACGTCGTCCTTTTGCTCCGCGCCGTGTTCGACGAGAAGTACGCCGTCATCAGCCAGCAATTCCCCGCAGTCGGCGGCGAGAACACGGATTGCGTCGAGTCCGTCGATGCCGGCGGCCAGCGCTGACTGCGGTTCGTGTTGGAGTTTCAACAGGGCCGTGTCGTTGCTGCGAACATAGGGGGGGTTCGAGACGATGACATTGAATGTCTGCCCCCGGACGGGCGCAGTCCAGTTGCCATGCGCGAGGTCGACGTTGCCCAGGGAAAGTTTTCGCACATTCTCCCGGGCGACGTTGAGCGCTGCGGCGCTGACGTCGACCGCGGTGATTCGGCACATCGGCCGCTCACTGGCAATGGCGACCGCAATGGCGCCGCTTCCCGTGCCGAGGTCGAGCACGTCCCATTCTGCTTTTCGTGGAATTTCTCGCAGGGCGAGATCCACGAGGAGCTCCGTTTCCGGCCGCGGTACGAGCGTCGCCGGGCTGACAGCCAGTTCGTGCGACCAGAACTCCTTCACGCCCATGATATAAGCCATGGGCTCGCCCTCGACGCGCCGGGCAATAACATGTTCGAAGCGCTCCAGCGTCAGTTCGTCGAGCACATCCTCGGGATGGGCGAACAGGTAGCTGCGCGGCATATCGATGGTCCGACAAAGCAGGATCTCGGCATCCAGCCGCGGGGAATCACTGCTACGCGATAAACGGGCTGTTGCGTCCGCTATTGCGGCATCCAGTCGCATCTTCAAGTACACTCGCCGGAAAATTTCTAATGTAACTGATACGCCTATGAACGTGTATTCCAATGTCCTCGACATGGTTGGTCAGACGCCGATGCTCGAGGTTAAACACATCGACACGGGGCCCTGCCGCCTTTTCCTCAAGCTCGAACTCATGAACCCGGGTGGCTCGATAAAGGATCGCA
>JBFFOS010000193.1:0-2926 GCA_041574375.1 Woeseiaceae bacterium | reverse complement strand
GATCGTGTCAGCGATCTTTAGCGGCGCCGGATTGTGATCAAGGCTGCCAGTCGCCGATAGCACCATTGCACGCATCAAATCACTCCTTTACGACCCGTGGAACAGAGTATATGGTTCATGCACTTTTGTCCGTTAATCCCCTGCATGCGCAACAGACATTTTCCGCCAAGCGTCCTCGCAGCGATTCTAAGCGCCTGCGCAACCGAATCCGTTGTCCTCAACAGCGAACGAATCGAACGCAGATTCGGTAGTTATGGCATCGACGATCTTGCAAGCGAAGCGGGTCTCAGGCGCTCCAGCCTGTGCAGCTATGATGGCGACACAGCCACCTGCCGCACGTATGCGATTGTGCAATTCGAAGAACAGCTGGACGATCGGTACAACGACGAACATTCGAAGATTCTCGCCGGAGACTCCATAGGTGCGACATTCAAGGAAAGCGGCTGGAACATTCGCAAGAACACGCTGTTTGTCGGCACCATTCGATTGCCGGAAACGGGCACCGAAATCGGCAAATTGATGAATCTGTCCGGCGCCCACGATCTCGCCTTGCACGTCTACCAACTCGTACTCGTGCGACAGGAATCTGCGCTGGAGTACGCCACGATCCTCGAAACACATCACCCGGAATACCTGTCGGAGGACGCCCTGCGCGAGATCTTCGAGTACGACTCAGAATATTCATTACCGGCATCCGACCTCGCGCAACTGGCCTCGCTCATTTTCAGAACTGAAGACCGCTCCTAAGCGGTTTGTCGTGCCGGCCGATACTGACTACACTCGGCACAGGTTTCCAGTAAGTACAGGGGGGTTCTGGCATGAATGTATCGACAAGATTTGCACTCGTCCTGCTTGGCACGGTGCTGTTTTCCGCGGCTAATGCGCAGGACACTCACGACGACGAAGCTGATGTCTTGCTAACGATCGAAAGAGAATGGGAAGCCGGGCTAAAAGACGATCAGGACTCGGTCGACGAAATGCTGACCAGCGATTTCATGGGGTGGAGCAAGGACTCACCTGCCCCTCGTTCGAAGACGTCAACATCGAAGTGGAGTCGCTTTTCACAGCAGATGGGACGAGTTGTACGTTACGAGATCTACCCCCTGTCAATAACGATCAACGGTAATGTCGCTGTCGCGCACTATCTCTATTCGACTGCGTACAAGCCCAAGAACGGTGAGATCGAGATGTCGAACGGCCGGTATACCGATGTCCTGGTTCGAACAGAAGACGGCTGGAAGTTTCTCGCCTGGCACGGCGGGGATGACAATTGACCCTATGCCTGAGGTCCCTCGTGGGCTAACGACGTGATAGTGAACGGCGGCGCGCTGGTATGTCGACGTCGTCGGGCAATTCCTTGCCCCGACCCGGGTGGTCATTGGGGTTGTAGCCATCCGCGGATCCCGACTCTACTATAGAAAGTGTATTAACAAGTACTGTTAAATACCTGATTTATCTAATTTTTTATTAACTCCTTTCCAGACATTCCGCTCGGAACTTAATGGCTTCAGCTTCTTTTTGTTGATGCCGGACTATTACCAACTCGGCACAGGGATAACGGTTTCCTCGATCCGGCCCCGGAATCAAGCTCTTTTGACGAGGGTTGATTAAGGGGACGTTCAGCTTGCCTGCCGTAGTATCTGAATCAGGATGAAAAGGTCCATCTGGGTTTCGGACCGGGAGGCAGAAATGAACAAACGTAGATATGCCGAACTTGCATTGGCGAATTTCGTATTGGCAGCGCTGGCAGCCCTGCCGGTTGCAGCGTTTGCGCAGACCCCGGTCGACGACAATGGCGATGTCATTGGAACCCATCAACCTGCGTACTCGGACGAAGTCGAGTCCGGGGCAACCGGCAATGAGGATATTCCGCTGATGTCCGATGCGGAACTCGAAGAACTCATCGGCCCGATTGCGCTATACCCCGACGATCTCCTTGCGATCGTTCTTCCCGCGGCCGCCTACCCGCTCCAGATAATCGATGCAGCACGATTTCTCGAGGAACTGGAGACTGATTCAACGCTGAAGCCCGATCCGGAATGGGACGATTCAGTTGTCGCGCTGCTCAACTACCCGGAGGTCATCGAGCTTCTGAACGAAGACATTGACTGGACCTGGCGCCTCGGCGAGGCAGTCGTTTCCCAGCAAGGTGACGTGGTGGCCGCAATCGAGACGTTCCGGGATCGCGCCTACGCGGCCGGCAACCTCAAGAGTGACTCGTATCAGAATGTGACGCGCGATGATGGCGTCATCGAAATCACGCCGGTTACCGAGGATGTGATCTACGTTCCTTATTACGAACCCGAGCGCGTGGTCGTGTATCAGCCGAGGCCTGTGTATTACTACTATCCGCGGTCGTACCCGGTCTACTACTACCCGTATTCGTCAGCGTACGACTTTGACCGAGGTTACTTCTGGGGCGTTACCACGGCCTTCACGATAGGCTGGTTGTCAGACAGCCTGCATGTGTACCACCACAGCTACTACGGGCACCCGTATTACGGACATTCCTATTGGGATCGCTGGTGGTATCGTCGCCCGAGTATCAACGTCTACAACACCACGTATTCGTACAATTCGCACGTGACGATCAATCGCTACTACACGGGTGACACCTGGCGTCCACGTCATAATCGGCGTGACTATGTGTACGATGAGCGTATTACGCGAAACCGGTATTACCAGCCGAGCGGACCGGAGCCCCGCGTGCGACAGCGCGCCGATATCCGTAACGTTCAGCGCGCCGATATCCGTAACGTACAGCGCGCCGATATCCGTAACGAACAGCGTGCCAATACCCGCACAGTACAGCGACAAGCGCCGATTACCTTCCGCGATCGTCCAGCAGAGCATCGGAGTTCGAACCGCCAGACCCCGGTGCGTCAGACTCGTGACCAACAACGCCGCCCAACTCCGACGCAAAGCG
>JBFFOS010000192.1:0-2975 GCA_041574375.1 Woeseiaceae bacterium | reverse complement strand
TCTCGAGAAAGTCGAAGTACGGCCCGAGATTTATGCTGACTTCACGTTGACAGCGGATCTCAGTCATCTGAGCGACGAGCAGCGCCAGATGATCGCGCTGCTGATTGACGCGGCGCAAATCATGGATGGTCTGTTTTGGCGGCAATCGTTTGGTGATGACTACGAAGCATGGCTTGATTCGATTGCGGACGACCGGACGCGGCGTTTCGCCGAGTTGAACTACGGACCCTGGGATGCGCTCGATGACGACAAGCCGTTCATGGATGGATTCGGGCCCAAGCCGCTGGGCGCACAGTTTTACCCGGAGGACATGAGCAAGGAAGAATTCGAAGAGGCCTATCTACCGGGCAAGGCAGGACTCTATACGTTCGTGCGCCGGGACCCGGCGGGCGATCTCTATCTCGTTCCTTTCTCTGTTGAATACAAGGAAGAGCTCGCAGATACAGCGCGGATATTGCGAGAGGCGGCGAAGCTCGCCAAGAGTCCGAATTTCGCCAACTACCTGAAGCTGCGTGCGGCGGCATTGATCAGTGATGATTTCCAGCTGAGCGACAGCTACTGGATGGACGTCAAGGACAATGAGGTCGATGTTGTCATCGGCCCGATCGAGACCTATCTTGACCGACTCTACGGTTATCGAGCTGCCTATGAAGCCTACGTACTTATCAAGGACCTGGAGTGGAGCAATCGGCTGAGTCGTTTTGCCGGGTTCCTGCCGGCGTTGCAGGAGGGTCTGCCGGTACCTGATGAGTACAAACAGGAGTCGCCGGGCGCCAACGCCGATCTCAACGCCTATGACGTCGTTTACTATGCTGGCCACAGCAATGCTGGCTCGAAAACGATTGCAATCAACCTGCCGAACGATGAGCAGGTTCAGCTCGACAAAGGGTCGCGTCGCCTGCAGCTCAAGAACGCGATGCAGGCCAAGTACGAGAAAATTCTCGAGCCAATTGCAGACGTTCTTATCGACGAGTCGCAACGCAAGCACATTACATTCAATGCATTTTTCTCCAACACAATGTTTCACGAAGTAGCGCACGGGCTGGGCATCAAGAACACGATCAACGGCAAAGGCACCGTTGCGAATGCATTGCAGGACCTGGCGTCGAGTATGGAAGAAGGCAAAGCCGACATTCTCGGTCTGTACATGATTACTGAACTCCACAAAGCTGGTGAGCTTGGCGACGTGGACCTCAGGGACTTCTATGTGACTTTCATGACGGGAATTTTTCGTTCCGTACGCTTCGGTGCAGCGAGCGCTCACGGCAAGGCGAACATGGTGCGCTTCAATTTCTTCCTCGACGAAGGTGCTTTCGTGCGCGATGCTGAAACTGGTCGCTATAGCGTTGATTTCGACCGCATGGCAACGGCGATAACAAATCTTTCACGCCTGTTGCTGACGCTGCAGGGTGATGGTGACTACGAAGGTGCGAAGGAATTGACCGAGTCGAAAGGAGTCATCACAGAGCAGTTGCAAGCGGATCTCGATCGTCTGACAAACGCGTCGATACCGGTCGATATCGTGTTCCAGCAGGGTGTTGCCGAGCTGGGGCTGGAGTAGTTCGACCCTGAACTTTTGCCTGTGGTTCTGATTACAGGTCTTTCTTGGCAATGACAGGCAGGTACTTGCCAGTCAGCGTCGTCAGGTAAAGATGCGTCTGCGTCTCGAGGACGCCCGTTAGCATCGGGTAACGGGCATCCGGGTCGTGCATGTTCATCAGGATCTCGCCTTCGCCGCTGAACGCAATGACGTGTGATTGCATCTTCGGCTTCGGCCGAACGAATGCCGGCAGCCTCTGGATGACTTTGCGAACCCACGGTGTTGACGAGAAGCGATCGACAATCGCGTTCCGCGGTGCCGCGAAGCCCAGCCAGAACCGGCCGTTCAGTCCGGTCTTCAGGTTGTCAGCGAAGCCGGGAAGGTTGTCGAGCAGCACTTCGGTCCTGCCTTGTTGCGGACCCGCGAGCCAGTGCTTCAAGACCCGGTATTCGTTCATTTCGACGACCAGGAGAAAGTCGCCCGAGTCGCTGATGGCGACGCCATTGGCATAGGCCAGTCTGTCGAGTACGGTTTCGACCTCTCCCGATGCAGGATCGTATGAGAAGACGCTGCCGTGGGGACCGTGTTCCATGATGTCGAACAGCGTTGCATCGAGCGTGTCGCGGTATGCTCGCGCCCCGAATTTTCGGCTTGTCTCGCTGAAGTAGACGACACCGTTCCTCGCAATGGCGAGGCTGTTCGCGAAGACGTTGGCATCATCGCCGCCGTGAAGGAACGTGACCTCACCATTCATATCGACGCGCTGCAAGCCCGTGTAGGCATTTGCGACAATGAGTGAGCCATCGCCAGCAGTCTCAATGCCGAGAGGGCGGCCGCCAACGAAAGCGAACTCTTCGGCGCGCCGGTTTCGGATTCGAATGACGTGGCCACTCAGCGCGGTCGCGTAAACAAGGCCATCCTTCCCCAGGGTTGCATCCTCGGGTCCCTCGAACGGCTCGAGATCAATTCCGGTTGTTGCCTTGAGCAGGTCGTTGGGTGCGAACGGATCGACGAGACCGGCGTCGACGGGTGCCCGCCAGGAAACAGGATCGATCGGTACCGGCCAGAATAGCAGGTAGAGAATTGCGCCAGCCAGAGGAACTCCGACGAATCCGAGGATGCGCGCCATACGGTGAAGCTAGCGTTTCGTTTCGATCATCTGCAGGAATTCGGCCCGCGTCCGTGCGTCCTTGCGCATGCCACCGATCATCTGACTCGTAACCATCGTGACATCGGACTTGTGGATGCCGCGTGTCGTCATGCACTGGTGCGTAGCCTCTATGACCACGCCCACCCCCATTGGTTGCAGAACTTCCTGAATGCAGTTTGCGATTTGCGCCGTCATTTTTTCCTGGACCTGGAAGCGTCGCGCATAGGCTTCGACAACACGCGCCAGCTTGCTAATGCCAACGACCTTGCTGCGGGGCAGGTAACC
>JBFFOS010000191.1:0-3134 GCA_041574375.1 Woeseiaceae bacterium | reverse complement strand
CTCTAGAAGCGGTGCCCGGGGATTCATCCAGATTGCGCTTCTTCATTGGCTACGCGGGCTGGGCGCCGCGACAGCTGGACAAGGAAATGGCGCATGGTAGCTGGCGGGTATTGCCGGGGTCGAGCGAACACGTCTTTGCGAGAGAGCCGAAGACACTCTGGAAGCGACTTACGCCGCCACAGGATCAGCGCGTCGCTGCTTTCTGAATCGGTTTCCTCGCGCTTGCCACAGTCTTGCGCGCCGTCGGAAGCGACAACGTCAACAAACGTTCCGCGATTTCGATCTTGCTCCCCGTTCCACGCCAAAATTCTTTCGTACGTTAGGTTCAATGTTTGGGTCCTGTACTTGTCATAATTCCGTTCGTCATTGCCGAGTCGTTCCAGCCATGAACATGGCCGGCAAGATTTTTCCTCAAGCTAATCATAATGCTCCCGGGGCTTCCTGAAGTTGATGTGCAGTTTCTGGGCTACTCGGTGCCGCACATGCGAGTCGCTCAAAACCGTGAATATCATCACAAAGCAGTGTGTGATGGATCTCTCAATACAGTGATGTTTGTCACTGAACTACGCGCCGACCGGGCGGATACTCTTTGACAGTCCTACCGCAGTCTCACGGATTTAGAGAGGTGTGAAATGGGGTTCGCTGTTCGCTTGGGTAGGAGGGAGAGATTCACGTCGGCAGCCAGGGTCTGGCTGTTGTTTCTGTTCATTTGTCTGTTCACCGTCTTGCTGGCGTTCCCGATCTATGCCGCAAAGGGTGGCAACGGCAAGGGTGGCGGCAAGGGCGGCAACGACGGTGGTGGCGGAGGCGGCAGCCAGCCGATACCGGAGCAGCACTTCCAGTGGCGAGTGCCTCTTGCAGGGCCCTATTCCGGCGTCCGACCCGTGGTCGCACCCGATGGCACGATCTACGTTGTCGACGTGTTCGATAACCTCTTCGCCATCGCGCCAAACGGAGACGTGCTGTGGTCAGTCGGTGATGCGGGCAGCAAGGGCGTGGATGTCGGTAATGACGGCACGATCTACACGGGCAACGAAAACTGGATCAAGGCCTTCAATCCCGACGGCAGCCTGAAGTGGACCTACACGCAGTCGCCGCGCGCATTCGTCACGCAGGATGTCGCGGTTGGTCCCGATGGCAATATCTATGCGCTGTCGTCGAGCGGCATGGGCGTATTTTCGCTGAAGCCGGACGGCACATTTCGCTGGAAAACGCCCGAGGCCTACGGTCGTCCGTTTGCCGGCTATGTTGAACTCGCGTTCGGCCCGACCATCAACGGGTTCGATGACCACCAGCTGTATTTCTATGCGAACGGCCACACACGGGCTATCCAGCTGGACGGCACGCCGATATTCACGATCGGGGGTAACAACCAGCAACCGCAGGTCAGCCCGCTGGACGGCACCTGGCATACCGGCGATTCTGCCCGCTCGCCCGATTCGACGATTGTCTGGATATTCCAGTATCCGGCGTTTACGACGGCACGCGAGCCGGCAATGGGGCAAAGCGGAATGCACTACGCGGTCCAGGCGGGACGGACCGTCTACGCGATCAATCCGCTCGGCGTCGAAAACTGGACCCAGACGATGGACGAATACGTCAGTGGCCCGGATGTGGATCCCGCAGAGTCGCAACTCTTCCTGAGCGCAGGCGGCGGCGTGCAGCCCGTTGCGCTGAGATCCATCAGTACACGAAATGGCAGCCCGTTGTGGCGAATGGAATTCCCGATAAATCCCGACGGATTGAATCCGAACGAACTGAACCAGTTCATCGATACGGGAGTCGCATTCAGTCGCGATGGCTCCACCGCGTATGTAGTAACTGCGCTCGCCGGCGGCAACGCGTCATTCCTGAATGCGATCGACACGGACCCATCGCTGCCCAGCGCATCGACCGTATTGCGGTCCAGTTCGATAGACATGTCGGGAAGGTCGAAAGGACGCTCCGTGGTGATCACCGGTGTTGTCACCGTGCTTGACGAGAACCGCAACCCGGTGTCCGGCGCGACCGTAAACGCAACGTGGACGCTGGGTGACGGCTCGATGGTCGACGTGTCGGCAACCACGAGCGGCTCGGGCGAGGCCAAGTTCAGCCAGAGCGGAGACGGAGGACTGTACTGGCTCGAAGTGACTGATATCGCCTTGCCGGGCTATACCTTCGATCCTGATCACAGCATCCTGGTGGCAGGGCAAGCGTGGTTCTGATTTGACATAGTCCAGTATTATTCCGTGGAGGTCTGGATGGGGTGACATTGTCGCCACCTGCGGCGGTAGAATGTGCATGAGCAAGCCGCTGCGACAGTGGTGTTGTTATGCTTGTCGATCCTCCCGGCTGGACGCAAAAGCTCCTCGATTCCTACCCTCCCCTCGGAAGGCTGCCCGAAGCTCTGCTCGGGCAAATCCAGAAGCACGGTGTATTCGTCCACAAACATGCAGGCGATATCATGTTCGAGCCTGCTGATTTTTCGACGCGTTACCCTTTTGTCGTGCACGGGATCGCCCGGGTCCTGAAGGCAGGGCGCTCGGCGCCCGATACCTTGCTGTACAGGCTCCCCGTCGGCGAGCATTGCCTGCTCTCCGCATCGGGGTTGATGGCACACTGGAAGTTCGGCGCAAGGGTCGTGGCGGAGGCGGAAACCGAAGTCGTCCTGATACCTGCGGCGCTTTTCCTGGAACTGGTTCGCCAGTCCCCTGAATTTGCGCACTCCGTGTACGTCGGTATCGCACGTCGGCTGGAGAGCGTCATGGACCTGGTCGAGCAAGCCACCTATTTCCGGCTCGATCAGCGCCTCGCCACGTTGATACTGGCGAGCGGCAGTCCGCTCAACAAGAGTCACCAGGAGATGGCCGATGACCTCGGCGTCTCGAGGGAGAACGTCAGTCGCGCGCTGAGCGAGTTGCGTGGTCGCGGCTGGGTTCGTCTCGGTCGGCGGCGTATCGATACGCTCGACGCGCAAGCGCTGCGCTCCTTTATCGAACAGGACTAGCGCTTGCGATGCGTATAACTCCGCATTGAAAAGCCTTATCGATAGGTTCATTTTAATTGTGGTATAGGTAAAACGAGGGTCGGCGTTGACTCGCCGGCAACGGCGGCCGACGCCGGCACCGGAGCGTGTATACGGGCACGAGTACGTT
>JBFFOS010000190.1:0-3154 GCA_041574375.1 Woeseiaceae bacterium | reverse complement strand
GTCGCGCATTACCTCGATGCGCTCGAATGGCAACGCGATGTCGCACGACTGCACGCTATTTTCGGTGGCAAGAACCCGCACCCGAACTTCGTCGTCGGCGGCGCGCCCTGCCCGATCGACCTGAACTCTGACTCCGCCATCAACTCGAAACGCTTGTCGGAGGTTCAGGACATCATCAACAAGATGAAAGTCTTTGTCGAACAGGTTTACGTGCCGGATACACTGGCTATCGCCAGCTTCTACAAGGACTGGTTCTATCGGGGCGAAGGCCTCGGCAACTTCATGTGCTTCGGCGACCTGCCCGGCACCAGCATGGACGATCCGGACTCCTTCCTGTTCCCGCGCGGCGCCATTCTGAATCGTGACATCTCAACGATCCATGATATTGATTTCACCGACGAGGCTGGTATCCAGGAATTCGTATCCAGCTCCTGGTACGACTACTCGGGCGGCAAGGAAGTCTGTCTGCACCCGTGGATGGGTGAAACCAACCTGAACTACACGGGCCCGAAACCACCGTATGATCACCTCGATGTGGAGCAGTCATACTCCTGGTTGAAGTCACCACGCTGGCAGGGCCACGCAATGGAAGTCGGTCCGCTGGCACGCGTTCTGATGCTCTACGCAAAAGGCCACGACCTGACACAGCACCTGGTCAACAGCACGCTGCAACAACTCGACCTCCCGGTTCGGGCGCTGTTCTCGACACTGGGCCGGACGGCTGCGCGCACGCTCGAAACAGCCGTGCTTGCCGATGGTATGCAGGGTTGGCTCGATTCGCTCATCGGCAACATCAAGAATGGCGACACCAAGACTTTCGACGAGACTTTGTGGGAACCCGAGAGCTGGCCGAAGAATTGCCAGGGTGTTGGTGTCATGGAAGCCCCGCGCGGCGCACTGTCGCACTGGGTCGTTATCGAAGACGGCAAGATTGCCAATTACCAGGCGATCGTTCCGAGTACCTGGAATGCGGGCCCGCGCGATCCAAACGGACAGCCGGGCGCCTACGAGGCTGCCTTGCAAGACGCACATGTCATGTACGACCCCGAGCAGCCGTTGGAAATCCTGCGCACGATCCACAGTTTCGACCCCTGTATCGCCTGCGCAGTCCACGTGACAGATCCTGAAGGCGAGGAACTCGTACAGGTCGCGGTTCGCTAGAACCGGAGCAAGAAGAATGCGGAACCGGGGATTCCTCCGGTTCCGTATGTTTTTGGGTCGCGAATTCCAGGTGTAACCTCCCGGTAGGTTATTCGCAGTCGGTGAGAACCTACCGACACTCCGCACACAGGATGCAGCGGACAACACACCCTCACACGCCTGCGGCTATAGATTCGGGTATGTTGTCCACTGCACCCTTTCGAGAGCGCCATGAGTTTGTAAACCAGTTCCATGCCGCGATCAGGACGGGGAGGGACAGGTAGCCGAATCCATAGCCGAGCTGGCAGTCCGACAAAAATACGTGGCGAGGAAGGAACTCGCGAGGCGTGTTCGGCTGCCTGTCCGTCCCCGTCTAAATGCGTGGCGATGTCGTCAGCAAAAAAACTGCATGAACCACCTGGTGGCCCTCCACATCTAGAGGCCGGCGGCTTCGCCGTAGAACATCGGGCCGCCACGGTAGGCCGGGAAACCATAGCCGTACACATACACTACGTCGATATCGCTCGCGCGCTGCGCAATGCCCTCTTCGACGATCTTGCGGCCTTCACCAACGAGCGCTCCGACCAGCCTGGTGACAATTTCCTCGTCAGAAATATCGCGTCGCCGGATCCCGAGTTCGGCTGCGGTTTCTTCGATGATCTTGTGAACCTCCGGGCAGGGTGTCGCATTCCGGTGTTCGTCGTACGTGTAAAAACCGGAGCCCGTTTTCTGCCCGTGGCGGTCCGCTTCGACGAGATGATCCAGCACCCGGTAGCCTGCCGGATCACCCTTTTCCGCGTCGCCGAGGGCCTGCCGAGCCTTGTAACCAACATCGAGGCCCGCAAGGTCAAAAACACGCAGCGGACCCATGGCCATGCCGAAGCGTTCCATCGCCCCGTCGACCTGTTCCGGCGTTGCGCCTTCCAACAACAGGTACTGTGCCTGCTCCCCATACGGCCGCAACATACGATTACCGATGAAGCCATAGCAGACAGCGGAAACAACAGGGACCTTTCCCAAGCTTTTTGCGAGCGCCATGCAGGTCGCAAGCACATCGTCAGCCGTTTTGTCTGCACGTACGATCTCCAGCAACTTCATGATATGCGCGGGGCTGAAGAAGTGAGTTCCGATAACGTCCTGCGGTCGACCGGTGGCTGCCGCGATTTCATTTACATCCTGGTACGACGTATTGGTCGCAAGGATCGCACCCTGTTTGCAGACCCCATCCAGCCGCGCAAAGATCTGCTTCTTGAGTTCGGGGTCTTCAAACACTGCCTCGATCACCATGTCGACGTCGCCAAGCGCAGCGTAATCCGTCGATCCGCTGATCAACGCCCTGCACTGCGCGGCCTTTTCTTCACTGAGCTTGCCGCGCTTCACACTGCCCGCATAGTTTCTCTCGATAATGGACAGCCCGCGCTCCAGCGCTTCATCGCTAATCTCGACCAGGGTTACCGGTATGCCGGCATTGGCAAAGCTCATCGCAATGCCACCACCCATCGTGCCCCCGCCAATGATGCCAACGCGGTTGACGTCGCGGACCGGCGTGTCTTTCGCCAGCCCTTCTATCTTTGCGGCCTGGCGCTCGGCAAAAAAGAAATGACGTAATGCGGCCGATTGTTCTCCCTGCATGAGTTCCGAGAACTTCTCCCGCTCGATTTTCATCCCCTCCGTAAAGGACTTCGTTGTTGCCGCCTCAACGCAGTCGACGATAGCGAGCGGCGCAACCTGACCTCGCGCGCGTTTGGCAACGGTCGCACGCAGCGCATCGAAATTGCCGTAATCAGGCGCGTCAATCTCGCTCGTTCGTCGAACCGGCGCAGCACTGTCCAGCAGCTCGCGTACGTAAATCAGCGCGGACTCATGAAGATCGCCATCGACAATTTCGTCAATTAGCCCAAGTTCCTTCGCCATGGCCGCGGAAACCGGCGCTCCCGAGGTCATGAGTTCAAGTGCCGCCTCAACGCCGGCCAGCCGCGGTGATCGCTGCGTACCGCCTGCGCCGGGCAACAAG
>JBFFOS010000189.1:0-3189 GCA_041574375.1 Woeseiaceae bacterium | reverse complement strand
TCGAGATACCGCTTGCTGAATCGGTCGATACGGTATCCGGAACGCTGGCCGAGACGTTCGATGTGACCACGGCCGATGACGATGGATGCACGATCGAGATCTGGCTGGTCGATAAGGCAGGCCAAAGCTCGAACCATTTGATTGCCTTTTTCCAGGTGAAAGATGGGGATCCGCCGGACGGAACAGCGTGGCTAGAGCGTGTGTCAGGACTGCCGAATGCACTAAACGACGTGGCAAGTTGGTGGGGCCAGTCAACATTTGTTGCGGTGGGCGGTGGTGGTATGGTCATTACGTCACCGGACGGAATTAGCTGGACACAACAGGTTTCTGGAACGACAGAAGGCCTCAACGCC
This sequence comes from Woeseiaceae bacterium, assembly GCA_041574375.1. Taxonomy (GTDB): domain Bacteria; phylum Pseudomonadota; class Gammaproteobacteria; order Steroidobacterales; family Woeseiaceae; genus UBA1847. Next base: position 2,836 of record JBFFOS010000189.1, on the reverse strand, counting down.
GTCCGCTGTCACCCATATGCCTGCTACGCGGTGGGAAACTCCGGAACGGTCCTGCGTTCATTTGACGGTGAGACCTGGACCGAATTTTACAACGGCCCGGAAAATGTCTCGCTACAGGCCATTCACGTTGGGCTGCGGTATTACTTTGCCGCTGGAAAAGTGTCGAACACGCAAGTTCCGTTTATGTCGCGATATGACGTCATTGCCGGTACCTGGACGCAGGTCGCCGCACTGCCGCAGAGCGGCCGGACAATAACTGGCATTGCGTCGTCTGGCGAACTGGGGTCGACCGAATATGTGGCAACTCTTGAAATACCGTATAAAGACGATCCTGACGAAGGCAGGATTCTCACCTCTGCTGATGCGCTGACCTGGGTTGAAGTTGTGATCAGCGCGCATCATGAATCGACTTATTCGATTCTCCATGACGGCAGCCAATTCTGGGCAGGCGGGACTGCCGGACACATTTATTCTTCCCCTGATGGTGTGAACTGGACCGAACACGATACGGACGCGCAAATGACAACTTTTTCAGCCCTTGCCTGGTCAGGATCGTCGTTAGTCGCACATGGGATCAACAACTACCCTGGTTGGGGTGATCAGATTGGCGTATCGACATCAGATGGTGGTCTAACGTGGCAGACATTCCATATCGCCAGCGACTACGACACTCGAGGGCTCGCTTATGCAGACGGGCGCTACGTATCGGTAGGGAGCGCACCGGGAGGAGGAGCAATTTTTAGTACTCCTTAAGTAACTGGGAGCAGGGGCCTGGAAACACGACAAGGGGCCGAACTGAGGTTCGGCCCCGGTTTCCAAAGGGCATTCGGCGACCGCGCGCGCAGCCGTCCGCCGATGCGGCTGCAGCCAGCGGTTTGTGCCGACGGGTACCGACAGTTCGACATTTCTCAACGAAAAATCCGAGGCTTTTACCTGAATTCTCGACTCACTGTTAACTAACCGGCGGAATGCGCGTGGCCGGATTTGCAATCAATCTGCAGGCAGCGCATAAATAGTAGGTTCACCCCGACGTAGGTGTCGACGCCGGTTGATTATACGGCGTGGCGCTGGCCTAACCTGAAGGAGACAGATCATGAGTAGTGTGCAACCAATCAGCGAGCCTAACTACGGCTTGAAACAGAAATACGAAAATTACATTGGCGGCAAGTGGGTCGCGCCGGCGGGCGGTGAATACTTCGAGGATACATCGCCGGTCAACGGAAAAACGATGACGATGATTCCGCGATCGCAGGCCGAAGACATCGAGCTCGCGCTTGATGCGGCACACGAGGCCGCTCCTGCCTGGGGGAAAACCTCGGTGACCGAGCGTAGTTCGATACTCATGAAAATTGCGGATCGCATGGAAGAAAATCTCGAGATGCTTGCGCGGGTCGAAACCTGGGACAACGGCAAGAGTATTCGCGAAACAATGGCAGCCGACCTGCCGCTGGCCATCGATCATTTCCGGTATTTTGCAGCGGTTATCCGTGCCGAAGCCGGCGAGGTGAGCGACCTCGACGCTAACACGGTGACCATGGAGGTTCACGAGCCGCTGGGCGTTGTCGGTCAAATCATTCCGTGGAACTTCCCGATATTGATGGCGACCTGGAAACTGGCGCCCGCACTGGCCGCCGGCAACTGCGTGGTATTGAAGCCAGCCGAACAAACCCCGGCATCGATTCTTGTGCTCGCAGAACTCATCGATGACCTTCTGCCGCCCGGCGTCGTCAATATAGTTAACGGCTTTGGGCCGGAGGCGGGCAAGCCGCTGGCCAGTTCGCCAAGGATCGGCAAGATTGCGTTCACCGGTGAAACCACCACGGGGCGACTGATCATGCAATACGCCTCCGAGAACATTATTCCGGTGACCCTGGAGTTGGGTGGCAAGTCTCCGAACATCTTTTTTGACAGCGTCATGGCGAAAGACGATGAATTCCTGGACAAGGCAATCGAAGGTTTCGTGATGTTTGCTTTGAACCAGGGCGAGGTCTGCACCTGTCCGTCACGAGCGCTAATCCAGGAGTCAATCTACGATGAGTTCATGGAGCGCGCGCTGAAGCGCGTTGCGGCCATCAAGATGGGCAGCCCGCTCGAGAGTTCGACGATGATGGGTGCGCAGGCTTCAAACGATCAGTTCGAGAAGATCGTGAATTACCTCGATATTGGCCGCCAGGAAGGTGCTGAAGTGCTGATTGGCGGCAAGCCTGCCCGCGTCGGGGAGTTTCCCGATGGTTATTACATCGAGCCGACCGTATTCCGGGGCCACAACAAGATGCGCATTTTCCAGGAGGAGATTTTCGGGCCCGTTGTCAGCGTTACGACGTTCAAGGATGAGGCGGAAGCCATGGAAATTGCAAACGACACGCTCTACGGTCTGGGCGCAGGTGTTTGGTCGCGGGACATTCACCAGGTCCACGAGTTCGCCGGGGGCATCCAGGCTGGAAGAATCTGGATCAACTGCTACCACCTGTACCCGGCGCACGCATCGTTCGGCGGCTATAAGCAATCCGGCATCGGTCGTGAGAATCACAAGATGATGCTCGATCACTACCGTCATACGAAGAATATTCTGACGTCTTACGACAAGAATGCGATGGGATTCTTTTGATCGTTAACGGGCCGATATAGCGCCAGACACGGGATTGGTTGATGGAGAATAAACACGCACGCGTGGAGGTTACCGACGAAGCTCGACTGGTCATCGATCAGTTGAGGGAAAAACACGGTCCGCTGATGTTTCATCAAAGCGGTGGTTGCTGTGATGGATCGTCGCCAATGTGCTTCCAGGAAGGCGAGTTTCGAGTCGGGGCCAGTGACGTCCTGATCGGAGAGATAC
>JBFFOS010000188.1:0-3234 GCA_041574375.1 Woeseiaceae bacterium | reverse complement strand
TACTGGGCGCTACGACCCCGATGCGGACGATAATCGCGGGCTGGGCATGTGGAGCTACGAGGCGTTCGCAGGAACGACGGTCTATTTCGACGAGGCACGCACGTGGCACTTCGCGGGAACAGCGTTCTACGAAACCCATGGCAAGAAAGAAGACACGGACATTCGCGTCGGCGATATTCTTACCATCGAAGGAGGCTTCGGCAAATCGTTTATGGACGGCGCCGCAAGCGCCGGTCTGGCCTATTACGCGCAGTGGAAAGTCAGCAGGGACGACTTCGGCGTAACGCCGCCCGGTGGACCCTTCCTTGGTAAACACGAGGTGTATGGTGTCGGTGCGGAACTCATGTTGCCTTTGGCCAGCAAGACCAAGTTATACGGCTTTGCGAATCTTCGTTATTTTTGGGAAACAGGAGCAAGAACTACGCTGGAGGGCGAGACCCTTCTGCTAACGCTAAGCTTTCCCTTCCCCAGCATTCCTCTGCAATGAGGCGACTCTCGGCAGTCTCGCAAAATGCTGTGAAAACACCAGAAGGGCCTCTTGAAGCAGCCATATGAAAGTTGAACAGAACAAGAATAAGAATGCCGCTGCCCCTCTGATAACCAGCGTCCTGGTTCTCGCCGTTTCATACGCTGTGCTCCGTTATCACGTCGTGGGACCCGTGCCGTGGAAGGACTTTCCGTTTTTCATCCTGAACAAGGGGTTTTCACTCGCGGCGTTCGTATTGATCGCATGCAATTTCGGCTTCGGCCCTTTTAGAAACATCGGAGTCCCTGTACCGGATAGCTGGTTGGCTGCCCGGAAGGCCGTTGGAATGACCGGGTTTCTGCTGGTTCTTATTCACGCGTTGATGAGCTTCCTGCTGTTCAAACCGGCCGTCTACGCCAATTTCTTCGCTGCAGACGGGACCCTGACCCTGCTTGCCGGCCTGAGCATGCTCGCGGGCGTCCTGGCGTTCGTTGTGCTCTGGGCCTACAACCTGAGTTTCCAGACATTCCTGCGCGAAGACAAAGCCTTCATTTCATTCATCACATCGCGCCGATTTCTGCTAGTCGCATTTGTGCTTGGCGGTGCCCACCTGTTGTTCATGGGCTACGAGGGTTGGATGAAGCCCGGGCGCTGGCACGGCGGACTGCCGCCTATCAGTCTGGTCGCCTTCGCTGTTTTCGCGATGGCCTACATCGCCAACCTTTTTGGCCGTGAATGATCGGCAAACTCTTGCCAACGCGACGATCCCTTCTCCGTAGCCGAGAGATTGGTTTAGAATCCAAGTACTCTCACTTTTATGCTCAGCCAGACCTGAGTGAGACGTAACTCCCTGAAAAGCGGGTGTAGTTCAATGGTAGAACATCAGCTTCCCAAGCTGAGAATGAGGGTTCAATTCCCTTCACCCGCTCCAATTTACACGTTTCCGGTCTTACCGGTGCGACAGCAAGCCATTCCTCAACCGCGAGTGGCATTAAAGGATCAAGAATGCAGCTAGAGAATGGCCTGATTCGTATTATCACTACAACCACCGCCCTCATGCTCTTGTCGGCGTCGCCGTCCCTGTGGTCACAAGAGACAGGTGCAGGCGATATAGACCCTGCCACGGAAACAAGTGCGGACGCGATAGACCCTGCCGCGGAGACAGATGCTCCGCCGGTAACAGTGCCCCTGGCGCCGGAGGTTGCCGCTGATTTCGAGGAGCGGCTCGCCCTGGTGATTGCCATGCGCAAGGATGCGGAACGCATCGAGTCACAATTGGTCGGCAAGGAAGGCCTGCAGGCCCAGGTGATCACTGCGAGGCTCGATGTCGCTCTTGGTGACTGGTTTAAATCGACGATCGAACTCGCAGATGAGGTGGTCGAACAACTTGAAGCCGGGAAAGATGTTGCCGTGTTTCTCGATCCAATCCTGGGCGAACTTAATCGTGTGCCGTCGGTCGGCAAAGAAATCATGGAGCGTGCGGAGGCGCGAGTCGTCTTTCCTCAGGACGACATGGCACCGGCCGATGTTGTCGTTGCGGATCAGCAGCTGCTGAAAATCGTAACGGATCTTGACGGTGTTTATGGAGCACTACTCGACTATGTGGAACTTGTCGAAGGCATCGGCATTGATGAATCGGACTTGCGACTTCGACTGGAGCAGGAACTTAGCAACGCTGCGGCCAATCGCTCGGTTTTCCTGAAAATTTCCCTGGATGCCGTGGCGATATTGAAAGGTGCCATAGCAACGATGCCCACGAACACCGACCTGCCGCAGCGAATGAATGCGGCACAGGCGAGGACCACCGTCGCATCACAGGCGTTGCAGAGCTCCGTCAACCTTTTGAACCGGCTGGGACTGGAGACACGTCAATATCGGCAGCAATTGTTGACGACAACGGGTGAACTGACGACCGATGTACTCGATGTGGGGCTGGTCGCCGGGCTCGTGAGTGACTGGAGCAAGGCCGTTGTCGTGTACACGAAGAGCGAGGGTCCACGCGTCGTTTTTCGCATACTGATCGTTATCCTCGTATTGATCGCATTCGTCTACCTGTCCAAGCTCGTCAAGAAGGCGATGGTACGGGCGATGCAGTCATCCAAGGTGAAGTTGTCTAACTTGCTAAAGGACATGATCGTCGCAACAGCGAGAAACCTGGTGCTCTTCATAGGCGTACTGTTTGCCCTCTCGCAGCTCGGCATATCGGTCGGACCCTTGCTCGCGGGCCTTGGTATTGCGGGTTTTATCGTCGGTTTTGCGCTGCAGGACACGCTGTCCAATTTTGCTTCGGGACTTATGATCCTGATCTATCGGCCATTCGACGTGGGCGACTTCGTGGACGCGGGCGGTATCACAGGCAAGGTTGATCGCATGAGTCTGGTGAACGCGACCTTCAAGACGTTGGACAACCAGGTCATCGTCGTGCCGAACAATCTCATCTGGCAACAGGTGATCACCAATCTAACCGCTCAGAAGACGCGCCGCGTCGACCTGACCTTCGGCATTTCCTACAGCGATGACATCGACAAGGCGAAATCGATCTTGCAGGAGGTTGTCGATAATTATGATGCCTGCCTGAAGAGTCCGGAAACCAACATTCGGGTAGCTTCGCTTGGTGAGTCGTCTGTAGATATCATCTGCCGCCCCTGGGTGCGCACCGACGATTACTGGGATACCTACTGGGATCTCACTGAGACGGTCAAGAAGCGTTTCGACGAGGAAGGGATTTCCATTCCATTCCCGCAACGGGACGTTCACGTGCACCAGAT
>JBFFOS010000187.1:0-3235 GCA_041574375.1 Woeseiaceae bacterium | reverse complement strand
TGGAGTTTGTGGGAGGGATTCCCTCGAGTGAGGCAGCCTCGGATCGTTACCCCCAGGACCTGAAGAATCAGTGGGGCGTCACGCTGTTCGAGTTCACTCTGCGGTGCCTCTTCAAGCATCGGTTTCTGCACGCGGATCCCAACTTCGCGAACTTCGCTTTTCGCGAGGATGGCGCCGTGATCGTCTACGACTACGGCTGCATGAAGCAGGTACCCGATAACATCGCGACCGGCTATGCACGGCTGATCAATGCGTTGATGAAGCGGCACAAGTCGGCGATTCCGACGCTGTTGCAGGAGATGGGCGTCTACAAAGAGGGTGGCACCCCGCTATCGCGGACCGCGACGGATCCCTACGTCGACCTGATGCAGGACATTGTGCGCGCATCACCGCCGTATACGTTCGGCGAAGACGACATGATCTATAAAGCGCTATTCGACCTCGGCATGAGCAACTGGCAGGAGGCCAGCGACATCCGCTTTCCTCGCGACATGGTCTTCATCGACCGGACGCTCGGTGGCTTGTTTGGCAACCTGGGAACACTCGGAGCGACCGGCCCATGGAGAAAGCTGCTACGCGAATATACGGCGCCGCTTTTCGAGGCCAAATAAGAGACGCCAGCGTACGCGCTCACCGGCATTCGTTTTTTCGCGATCTTCCATATTTTCATGTTTCACCTGGTCTCGCTTTATGGCAGCGAGAAACCTGATGGCAAAAGTCTTTTCGCTTGTGCTGATCATGGTGCTGGCAATACCGAGCACTTACCTGGTTGAGAAGCCCATCGCCCGATTCATTCGCAGGAAGTATATTGACCGAGCCGCTTAGCTGCGCCAGACAGTGCAGGAGCACGAGGAGCGAGCAAGGCGGGTCAATTTATCCCGTTGCCAGCCTTCCTCATGGTTTTTCAGTCGGCCTTGACAAACCTGGCAGTCCGCACCGAAAACGACACAGGCGTCTCCAAAAAAACGAAGCCCAGTGGCACAGACAAAATGCTCAAATCCGCTGTCTCGAACTCCGCGAGATCGATTTCATAGGACTGCCATTCGTCGTTGAGCATTAATTCGTACCTCGTTGACGAGCCGTCGGCCGGGTCCTCCATGTCCTCCATGTTGATAATGATTCTCTCGCCGCCGATGTCGCCTTTTAGTTCGAGTAGGAGGGTATCGTACATCGAATAGTCCGGAGCCTGCCGGCTGGTACTGTCGGCGCCAGCGACAAGCCATACGCCAGCCCATTCGGCGCCACCCCTGAAAGCAAGATGCAGGCTGTCACCGATACGCCTGAACGAATTAAAGTCATACGGGCTCTGTAGTCCGGCAGCGGCAGCTTCGTAACTGACGCGTGGATCGTTGGCGTCCGAGGCGACGAGGTGGTGACTGTGCCAGGCGACCTGGCCATCCACGATCAGGTCTGGTTGACCGACGTTGCGACTCGGATCATGAATACCGTCGAGTATTGCTACCGTTGTTTCGTCGAAGGTCACGCTGTCGGTTGCAACCATCCGCCGGAATGCCGAGCCCAGTCGATACAGCTTGTCGTATTCGAGCAGTAATGATCCGACCGTCGTAGGCCTGGACATAAACCGCAGCGTCGCTGAATCCTGCAGCACTTGCCGGAATTTATCCTGCTGAGACTCAAATCTATCCTGGGTCAGCGCATCCGCCGAGGTAAGTTCCCAGAATTCAAAGCTATCGGGCCAACCATCCCAGACCTGGAGGGACAAAAGCCTGCCCAGGTCATTGTGGTTTTGCTCACTTGCGGCTATGCGGGCCACCGTGTCGTAGTAGTCGTACACCAATCTCTCAATATCGGTGCCCTGCATCTGATCCAGCGTGCCGGAGCCCTTCAGTGCTTCATAGCCACTGCTGCTGGCATTGAACTGCCTCAACGTCGCCGCCCGATTAATCAAGTCGCCGGCAAAAATGGCTTCGGAAACGCTGTAGGAATCGCCACGGCGATCGAAGTTCATCCAGCGGACACCCTGCTCGTAATCGCTGATGCGTTGCGCACGAATCTCGTCCAAAGAAACGAGGTCGCTATCGATATTTCTCGAGATTGTACGAAGGTAATTCTTAAGCGTTTCCTGCTGTACGTTTTCGGCGTTCCAGTTGTCGATCTGTAGAGCGATTAAAATGCCAATGACGACCAACGCCATTTCGCCCAGCGCGTAGAGCAGGTACTTACGAAATTCGTTGTTGTTGAAATAGCTCTGTTTCAATTTTCTCATTACCAGCAGCATGCGGTACGACCTTGGTCAGGGCACTATCAGCGTCAAGCATAACCGGAGCGCGTGTAATTTGCGCATTGCAGCCGTTCAGCCACATGAGGGATTCTGCGGATTGCAACGCCCCTAAAACTGAGGCGCAATAGCAGTGACCTGGCAAGAGCAAGGCCATGATCACTACGTTGACCGCCCGCGACCTTACCAAGATCTACCGCACGGGCGAGGTCGAAGTGCATGCTTTACGAGGCGCCAATCTCGATCTTTACGAGGGCGAGCTCGTCGTCATCCTGGGTCCGTCCGGGTCCGGTAAGTCGACACTCCTGAATATCATTGGCGGCCTGGATACCGCCACCTCGGGTACCGTGCGCTTCCGTGACCACGAGCTCACGAGTGCTGACGAATCCGAGCTGACCCGCTTCAGGCGTGACCACGTTGGTTTCGTTTTCCAGTTCTACAACCTGATCCCAAGCCTGACGGCGGAGGAGAACGTGGCACTCGTTACCGAGATTGCGCAGCGCCCGCTCGATCCGCTCGACGCACTGCGGCTCGTCAACCTGGGCGAGCGGGCGAATCATTTTCCGGCGCAGCTCTCCGGCGGTGAGCAGCAGCGTGTCGCGATCGCCCGTGCGATTGCCAAGCAACCCGAAATTCTGCTGTGCGACGAACCTACCGGTGCGCTCGATAGCGAGACGGGTATCCTCGTGCTTGAAGCCATCGACCAGGTCAATCGCGAGCTTGGCACCACGACGGCGGTCATTACCCATAACACGGTCATCGGTTCGATGGCCGATCGGGTGTTGCACATTGCAGATGGCGCGGTCGCAGGCATCGAAGTTAATGTCGAGCGTCGTGCGCCCGCGGAGATGGCCTGGTAATGCGCGCGATGAATCGCAAAGTGCTGCGCGACCTGTGGCACCTGCGTGGCCAGGTGTTGGCCATCGGTATGGTCGTCGCCGCAGGCATTGCGGCATTGATCATGTCGCTGTCGACGCTTGAAGCCCTGGATGAGAC
>JBFFOS010000186.1:0-3243 GCA_041574375.1 Woeseiaceae bacterium | reverse complement strand
TGCCCGCGATCATCGAGGATATCGCCAAGCGCCCGTTCATCACCATCGGGTTTGTGGCACTGGTGCTATTGACTGCGCTCGCCGCGACTTCAACCGCGTCAATTCGCCGACGCATGGGCCGACGCTGGCAGACACTTCACAACGCGGTCTACGTGATCGGCCTCCTTGGCGTCTGGCACTACTGGTGGCAGGTGAAGAAAGACATCACCGAGCCGCTGCTCTACGCCTTGATCCTGGCCGCCCTCCTCGCCCACCGCCTGTGGTGGCGTTTTCGCCGGCCCAAATAAAAACCGGGGCGGCCGAAGCCGTCCCGGCAATCACAACACAGTTACTTCGTCAGGCAACTTTCACTGTGTGTTTTTCCGCCACCCGGATCTTCGGAAGCGTGATTTTGAGGATTCCTTCTTTAAGTTCGGCGTGGATGCTTTCACCGTCCACTTCAACTGGCAGGACAACCGTTCTCATGAGTTTGCCGTAGCCAAGTTCATGCCGATAGAAGTCTTCCGCTTCGTCTTCTTCCTCGAACTCCCTCTCGGCCTCAATCATCAGGCGGTCGCCCGCGATCGTGACCTTGACGTCATCTTTCTCGACGCCGGGTAGTTCCGCACGGACGATGAGCTCTTTGTCATGGTCGACCAGATCCAAACGGAATGCCCGTTCATAATCTACATCTGCCGGCCACTTCCAACCGAAGGGCTCAAACGCCTCCATCCAGCGGCGTGGTGGGAAGTCCTCTAGGAACTCCTCCATGCTGCGGGTGAGAGGCATAGTCCGTCTTACGTCAATAGCCCTTTTGCGGGGCTCGAGTTTGCGCAGGATTGACATAGACTCACCTCCTTCCCGTACAAGACTGGCAATTTCTTGCCAGCAGATCGTTTATACGCCTGTTAGATAAGCTGACAATTCGGAATTGCGCGCATTGACAGCTTTTGGCACTAAGGGCGATTTGCTTGAAATCGTGAAACCCGACGGCAGATCAGGTGTCTATAGATTCCAGATTTTTCGGAGACCCTACGATGGTAAAACGTATCGCTCTGTTCCTGGCCACCAACCTGGCCGTAATACTTGTGCTCAGCATCGTCCTGCGCCTGCTGGGTGTCGACCGCATCCTCGATGAGTCCGGCGCGGGACTCAATTACGAGGCACTGCTTGTGCTGTCGCTCGTCATCGGTTTTGGTGGATCCTTTATTTCGCTCGCCATGTCGAAATGGATGGCGAAACGCTCGACAGGCGCCCAGGTTATCACGCAGCCGCGGAATGAAATCGAATCCTGGCTGCTCAACGTCGTCGAACGCCAGGCACGACAGGCCGGCATCGAGATGCCCGAGGTCGCGATTTACAACGCTCCCGACATGAATGCGTTCGCCACTGGCGCGCGTCGCAATGCGGCGCTTGTAGCCGTCAGTACTGGCTTGCTGCAGGGCATGCCGCGTGACGAAGTGGAAGCGGTTCTCGCGCACGAGATTTCACACGTTGCAAACGGCGACATGGTTACGCTTACTCTCGTACAAGGCGTCGTCAACACGTTTGTCATCTTCCTGTCGCGCGTTGTCGGCCACTTCATCGACCGCGCCGTCCTGCGTAACGAATCGGGTCACGGCATAGGCTATTTCGTCTCGGTAATGGTTGCCCAGGTTTTGCTGGGGATTCTCGCGAGCATTATCGTCATGTGGGTATCGAGGCAGCGTGAGTTCCGTGCCGATGCAGGCTCGGCAAAGCTTAATGGCTCGCAGCCGATGATTCGGGCGCTGGCCCGGCTCGATCGCGGTGCACCCGCGGCTCTGCCGGAGTCGCTCGAAGCTTTCGGCATTTCGGGCAGCAAACGCCATGGTTTCCAGAAGCTGTTTATGAGCCATCCGCCGATCGCCGAGCGCATTGCGGCGCTGCAGAAAGGGTAGCGCCGGCGGCTTCTACGTGACCTCGACGATCGATACGAGTTCCGCCCCGCGTTGCCTGGCGGACAGCACCGTGAAGCGATAGCCCTTCCAGTCCAGAATGTCCCCCTGTATGGGCAGGCGGCCGAGTTGCTCGGAAAGCAGCCCACCCACGGTGGCAATTTCGCTGTCCTCCGGCATATCGACGTCGAGGAGGCGACAAAGGCGATGCAGCTCTGCCGTGCCGAACGCCCTGACCGCGCCGTTGGGGCGTTGCCACAGATCCTCGCGAGGCATGTCCGATTCATCGAAGATGTCACCGACGATCTCCTCGATAACATCCTCCAGCGTGACAATGCCCTGGAAGTCGCCATATTCATCGACGATCAACGCCATGTGCCGATGCGTCTGGCGGAATGTGCGCAGCAGAGAATCAAGCGCGACGGTCTCGGGCACGACGACTGGTTCGTGCACCAGTTGCTGCCATCCGACCTTGTCCGGTTTGGTTTCGACAAACTGAGACAGTATCTCCTTCGCAAAAACAACACCGACGACGTCGTCAAACTCACCCGTTGGCGAATAAGGGAAGCGGCTGAATCCGCTCTCACCGATCGTCCTCAGCACTTTGTCCGGTGCATCATCATGTGAGAGAAAGACGACTCGTTTGCGGGGCACCATGACATTCAGGGCCGTCAGTTTCCAGAGGTCCGATGCCCCAACAATCATATGCGCCGCCTGCTTGCCGACCACGCCCTCACTGTGTCCTATCGTCGCCAACAGCCGGATCTCGTCGAGTGATGTGACGGGCCCTTCCTTATCACTGCGGAGCGAACGTGATATCGCCTCGCTCGCCAGAACCAGGGGTTTGAGCATGAGCGCCAGCGCCCGAATACCAAACGCAACCGGCTTGGCAAGCCGCTTTGCGTAAGCAACGCCGAGCGTCTTCGGAATAATCTCTGTGAAAAGCAGCACCGCGACCGTGAAAACCAGTGTGAAGATCCAGAGTGTTTCCGGATCGAAAACGTTCACATAACTGGCACCGGCCACGGCCGTGCCGATCGTGTGTGCGGCCGTATTGGTGATCAGGATAGCCGAGATCGGGATATCGATGCGTTCCTTGAACGCCTTGAGAATGCGTCCTGATGCCTTGCCCTGCCGAGCGAGCAGCTCGACCTGGGCATGGCTGATCGACAAGAGTACCGATTCGAAGATCGAGCACATGAATGACACGACAAGCGCGACGCTGACTGCAACGATGAAAACCTGCATTCCACCCTCCTCTTTGGAATGATTGTAGCAAGCGCAAAAAAAAGCCCGGCGATTGCCGGGCTTTTTATTTCGTCGGGTGACGGGGTGGCTTACATCATGC
>JBFFOS010000185.1:0-3321 GCA_041574375.1 Woeseiaceae bacterium | reverse complement strand
TTGCTCTGCGACGAAGTGGAAGAGCTGATCGAACTGCAGCGCAAGGATCCGTCTTTGCTGCGCAAACTGCGCCGCACGATGCAGAGTCGCGAGGACATCCGCACGGTGCTCGCCTCGACGATCCGTTTGTGGTCTCTCGCCGACCATGAGGAGGACACGTCGCCGTTCCTCCACGGCTTTACCCCGCCGCTCTATATAGAGCGGTTCTCGGATGATGAGGCCCGGTCGCTGATCGAGCAGTCGCATCTCGACCCCGCGCAGCGACCCAAATTTGCGGACGGCGTCATCGAGTCGATCCGGGAGCACTGTGATAACCATCCGTACCTGGTGCAGCTTGTCTGCAAACGCTACTTCGAGATAGGTGGGCTGGACGAAGCAATACAACAGGTCGCAACCGACCGGATGGTGAGTTACTTCTTCTCGGTCGATTTCGAGATGCTCTCTACCGACGAGAGTGAGCTCATCCGCATCATCGCCCGACAACCCGAGATAACGAGTGACTCGATTCGTGAAGAGTGCTCCCACGCGACTGATTTGCTCGAAGACAGCCTGCGTCGGCTCGAGAACCTCGGATTTATTCGCGGCGGGAAGGAAAGACGCTTCGAATTGGCAAACTATTTTTTCCGGCGCTGGCTGCAGTCCATGCACCAACAGCTGGCGCCGGCCGCAGACACGGCAACGCCGATTCCTGTTTTCGAGGCTGGACAGTCGACACCCGACAGCGGCCATGACCGTTCATCCGGCGGATTCATTGCCGAATTGAAACGTCGCAACATTTTCCGCGTCGGCATTGCCTATGTCGTCGTCGCATGGCTGCTGTTGCAAATCGCGGATATCCTGTTCCAGATCCTGGAACTTCCCAACTGGACAGCCAAATTGTTGCTTGCGTTCCTCGCCATCGGCTTGCCAATCGCACTCTTGCTCGCCTGGGCTTTCGAACTGACCCCCGAAGGCATTAAAAAGGAGTCGGATGTGCAGCGCTCGAGTGTCGCGAGACATCGTCCGGACCGCCGATTCAACTGGATCATGGTGGCGCTCGTGGCTATCGCTGTCCTGATTTACGCTTGGGACAAATTCCTGTAAGGCCGTCCTAGAATTCGAAGTTGTATATCACGGACAGCGACAGCGTATTGACGTTATCGGCGAAGTCTGCCGCAGCATCGACCTGGAAACGGGGCGTGGCTATGCCAAGGCCCAGTGAAAAATGCATCTCGTCCTCACCCCGCGGCAGTACTGCGCGAGTGTACGGGTCGTCACTTGTTGCCCGCAACTGGTGATCGGGATCCAGCCACGCGCCCAGGCGTATGGCAATGATCGGCGTCGAGTCGAGAAAAACGTATTCGGCACCAATATGCCACTCATTAGCATCGTCGGCCGTCTGATCCTCGAGTTCGAGACTCTTCGGAATACTCGAATACTCGATGTGATCCCACTGGAAACTCACTGTGAATCGACCATCTGGGCGTCGATATGCAATTCCGGCGCCAAAAATATCTGGAAACTCGATCGGTAAACCTGTTTCCCGAACTATCACTTCTCCCGGCGGCACGCCGAAATCACCGGACTGTCCTGCTCGGACCTCGCCGCCGATCTTGGTTTCGAATCCCTGGCGATACACGCCACCGACGCTCAAGCTCTCCGACGGCTTCCACAGGATACCCGCGGTCAGCGTCACATCGCTGTCGCTAGCGCCGGATTCCTGAATTCGCAGCGACCGCTCGGGGAGGTAGGAGTTGCGGAGGTACCTGCTCTCCGGCGAGTCGTCATCCGGCAGGTATTGGGATGCATTCGAGACGAGAAAAGTATCGTGGTAGACCACGCCGAGTCCAAGATTAAAACCTTCACTTGCCCGGAGAGCAACGGAGAGTCCATAACTCAGGAAATCCAGCTCACTTTCCACCCGTTGGTCGATGAATCGGGGCTGGCAGCAAGACGACCCAGAGCCGAAAAGGCCTTGGGTTTCGGCGAAGAATTCGTGTCTCGCGAACTGATGTCGAAATATTGCGATCGACGCATTCTCGAATGGATGCGCGTAGGACAGAAAAGAAAGCTCGGCGATATCTGCATTCGAGTTCGCGTATTGAAGGCCGTCAACCGTGTCGATGCCGTTGCCGCTTGGGGCCCCTTCGACGCGGCCTGATTCCGTGAAAGGCGTCGAATAACTCCAGTGCCGGCCCTCAATCGAGATCTCTGGCTTTGCGAGCTGCACGAGCCCGGCCGGATTGGCAAAGGCGGCGGTGGCATCATCACTCAAGGCCACGAATGCGCCACCGAAGCCCATGCTCCTAGCGCCGGGATCCGAGATACTGAGGTGCAGTGGCACGATTGCCTGTTGCGCCATGACACCGGCCGGGAGCAAGAGTCCGGCCAGAAATAGAGCCAACGCCCTGATTTGACTATTCTGTCGCATGACTTCCGCTGCCATTCTTCACCCGCCTAGTTGGCTTCGCGTCCTACATCACGCTACTCCCGGCCCGGCCGGCGCTCAATACGGGCATCTTCGTACCGAGCGGCATAACGACTGTTCAACACCGTCTCAAATGCCGTAGCCAACGCGATGGGAACAGGTTGCCAATAAATGCGATACCTCTGTTCACCGCAGGTTCAATTGGGCCCTCGGCCGGCGCAAATCACTTGATGAGGGCGTGATATCGGTTTGATGTTTCTTTCGGGGCCGGAACAGCCTGGCAATAGGCTTTCACAGGCCGAGCACAAAACCACTGCGTGCCGCCGACGGCAAATCTACGACGGCCTCGCCGGCAGGATAGACCGTCTCGTCATCTTCTTGACCAGGTTCGGCCGGCGATGGGAAGTGCCCTGAAAAACCAGGCATTCCTGGGAATTGCCGTATTCCTGGTGGAGCGGTCATTGGGAATAATGAATTTCCTGCTCCGCACGAGCCCCGGCAAATAGTCCAGGCGGAGACTTTTCTCATCGCTCTTTTCCTGAACCTTTGTATCACCGAGGTATTCGCCTTCCCCGACTCCATGTTTCCGATCAGCTCCCTGCCGGCGGGACGTTATTACGCCATCCGCTGATCCGCAGGTGTTACTGACTTTGATGTCGTGCATTCGGAAACAAATGGGTCTTGATAACGGCTGCGGTTCAAACGACGTAATTATCAAAGCTCATCTGCTTCAATGGGGTGTTTAGACGGGTCGCCACGGTGCCATTCGATCGCGGCTGTCCAGGTGAGGCTGAAACTCAGCATACTCAGAAAGCCTGCGGGACTCAGTTGATTACTGTGGGTGCAATAACTCGTTGAAATTGGTGGTCAAGGGACCAGGGAAATCAAGCGGTTAGTGGTGTGCCCAACTCAGC
>JBFFOS010000184.1:0-3411 GCA_041574375.1 Woeseiaceae bacterium | reverse complement strand
GGTCAGCTCTCTCAGGATCAGTTTGCGTACGAGGAACACCGCGTACTTGACGTCGTCATGATGGGTTACGAGAAACTCTGGACCGTGATGCAGGACCGTGATCGCATCTACTCGCTGCCAGAGATGAGTGACGAAGAAGGCATTCTCGTCGCCCATCTTGAAGTCGAGTTTGCGGAAATGGACGGCTATTCCGCGGAATCACGGGCCGGCGAGCTCCTCGAGGGCATCGGCATTCCGGTCAGTCAGCACCATGGGCCCATGAGCGCGATAGCACCAGGCTGGAAGCTCCGGGTGCTCCTCGCGCAGGCGCTGTTCTCCGACCCCGACGTATTGCTGCTCGACGAGCCCACCAACAATCTGGATATCAACACCATCCGCTGGCTGGAAGATTTCCTGGACACCAGTAAGTCGACGATGGTCATCATTTCGCATGATCGTCATTTTCTTAATCGGGTGTGCACGCACATGGCGGATCTCGACTACGGCAAGTTACAGCTTTTCCCGGGCAACTACGACGAGTACATGACAGCGGCAACGCAGGTGCGTGAACGCATGTACGCGGACAACGCCAAGAAGAAAGTCAAGATGGCCGAACTGCAGGCATTTGTCAGTCGCTTTTCGGCGAATGCTTCAAAAGCGAAACAAGCCACATCGCGTGCCAGGCAGCTTGAGAAAATTCAGCTCGAAGATATCAAACCGTCGAGCCGTGTCAGCCCGTACATTCGTTTTGAACAGGCGAAGCCGCTGCGTCGTCTCGCGCTCGAAGCGACGGGCTTGACCAAGCGCTTCGATGACGGCCCGCTCTTTGAAAACCTGGACCTCACCATCGAGGCGGGTTCGCGGGTCGCAATTCTTGGTCAGAACGGCATTGGCAAGACGACTCTTTTACGTTGTCTGCTGCAGGAGCTCGAGCTTGACCGTGGCGAAGTCAAGTGGGCAGAAAATTCACAGCGTGGCTATTTCGCCCAGGATAACGCACACGAGTTCGAACACGACATCAGCCTGTTTGACTGGATCACTCAGTGGCAACCGACGGGTTCACCCGAGCAACTGCTGCGCGCTACGCTCGGTCGCATGTTGTTTTCCAGAGACGATAGCGAGAAATCAGTGAAGGTCGTGTCGGGTGGTGAACAACGTCGCCTGATGTTTGGCAAGCTGGCATTGCAGGAGCCGAATGTAATCGTAATGGACGAGCCAACCAATCACCTCGACATGGAATCGATCGAGGCCCTGAATCTCGCGCTTGAAAACTATCCCGGGACGCTGATCTTCGTCAGTCATGACAGGGATTTCGTCGCGTCGCTTGCGACACGCATTATCGAAATGACGCCCGGCAAGATCATCGACTATTCGGGCACCTACGACGAGTACCTGCGTTCGCAGGGTCTGGTGGAGCGCACTCGGGCCGCCTGAGCCGGAAAAGACCCGGGATCGGGCACAAGGTGTCATCGACGCGGGTTCTCAGTCCGCTACTCGTTCTCGGACCTCGCCACTACAGCAGCATCCCCGTCCACATCGACCACGACGCTCAGCAGAATCGGTCGACAACAGACCTCGCAATCCTCCACGTACTCCTGTTCCGGCAACGAGCCATCAACAAGAATGTCGATGTGCTCACCGCAGTAAGGACAGCTGATCGTCGTTGCAGACATTTCGTTACTCATGAGTGCAAAGCCGGCCTTGTCACAAATACAAAGTTTTCATCGGAGAGCACCTGCTCCCCATCCCACCGGTACGCCACGAGTTTTCCTCCACTCTTCGACGCCACGCTGTAATCCAGGCACGCCACATTCGGCGCCAATATTGTGGGCTCCGCGTCCATCCAGTAATGACCAACGAATACGGGCGGATCCTCGTGTGAATACTGTATCAGGTGGTCCGCATCGATCGGGTCATCCGGAATATGTGTCAGGGCGGCATCCGGTCCCAGGAATGTTTCAACGTAGGTTTTGGCCGTTGCGTCCCACCATTTCATACGAATGTGGTGTCGAAGATTATTGTCCTTATCCGGAAACGACTGCCCTCTCGGTAGCTCGATCTCCTTCCCTTTGAGCAATGTCTCTACCGCTTCGAATTCTTCACTCCCCTTGGTCGACGCGCGCACGAGTAAGTCGTCGTCGAAATACTGGTTCACGGTCGGATAGCGCCCGCGCAACAACTCGATCAACTTATCGTCCCAGCACGCATGCACGACACGAATGCCCGGCAGGTTCAGCCAGAGCGGCAACGTCCGAAACCACTCGATGATCTCGGCGTAATCATCGGTGCCAGCAAAGGCATCGAGAAACGCCTGGTGTTGCCCACGGTGCTTGTCCGAATGGTCTCTTAGATGGCGCGAGTGATCGTCCGGATCGAGCGTGAACCAGGCCATCGCGTTGAACTCATGATTACCCATGACTGACAGTGCGGCGCCGTCATCGATCATTGGCCGCACGATATCCAGCACACCCCGCTGATCGGGGCCTCTATCGATGAAATCACCAAGGAAGATGACTTGCCGATCGGGGTGGCGATACACGCCGTCCGATTGCCTATAGCCGAGCCTGCCGAGCAACTCGACCAGCGGCCTGCTGTATCCGTGAATATCGCCGATGAGGTCGTACTTCATTGGAAAACCGCCGCAACGTCTGGAGCAACTCCTAGTGTAGTCTTGTTCGCGCGGCTTGCCGAACCTCTTTCAACGCGCATAAGTACATGTCCGAGCAGTAAGCTTGCGGACTTTCAAATATAATTGACGGACCGGGGTTGGAATCGATTAGAGGGGAACGAAGATGCCTACCCAGAAACTGCAAGACTACCTCGATCAGCACGAGATCCAGTACGTCACGATCAGTCACTCACCTGCCTACACCGCCCAGCGCATAGCGGAGTTGACCCGGATACCGGGCAAGGAGCTCGCAAAAACCGTCATTGTGAAGGTCGACGACAAGTTGGCGATGGCCGTCCTGCCGGCCTCGCGTCGCGTGAATCTCCAGCATCTGCAAGAGGCTATTGGTGCAGACGAAGTGACGCTCTCCAGCGAAGCGGAGTTTAACGATCTGTTTCCGGACTGCGAAGTCGGCGCCATGCCACCGTTCGGTAATCTCTACGACATGGGTGTGTACGTCGCCGAGCAGCTGACCGAAGACGATGAGATCGCATTTAACGCAGGTACGCACTCCGAACTCGTCAAGATGTCGTACCGCGACTTTGCGAATCTCGTTACGCCGCAGGTCGTCTCGCTGACCTGAGTGCCGCATAGACCGGCGCTCTGATCCGAAGTATGGGAGTCTTCGGATGACGCGTTCGTAGGGCCATCAATATCGATGGTCCGCCGGCCCGCTAATCGCCGGGCTGAATACCTTCTGGCACGTACACCCTGTACTGAATGTCGTACCCCATCGCAACGCTCGAGATCCGGGTGAAGGGTGT
>JBFFOS010000183.1:0-3424 GCA_041574375.1 Woeseiaceae bacterium | reverse complement strand
GCCTGGAAGGAATTGATACGGCCAAGCCGTTCGACATCCTGTTTTTTCCGTTCCATGGCGACACGCTCATGGTGTCACGCACCGGTTTCACCGGCGACCTGGGCTACGAGCTCTGGATACCGCCCGGCCTGGCACTCGACATGTGGGACGAGTTGTATGCCGCCGGCGAGGACTACGGCATCCAGCCTTACGGCGAGACCGCGACCAACATGGCGCGCCTCGAAGCGGGCTTTATCATGCCCGCGATGGAGTTCAACGAGGCGCTCCGCACGGTTAACTTCGAACATGACCAAACGCCGTTCGAACTCAATCTCGGCTGGCTCGTAGACTTCAAGAAGCCACATTTCAGCGGACGAGCCGCCCTGCTCAAGGAGAAACAGCGCGGCCCGAAGTACACACTGACCAAGCTCGATATCGAGGGTAACCGCCCTGCGGATGGCTCCTGGATCTACAGCAACAAGCGCTGTACGAATCACATCGGCTACGTCACCTCCGCGATGTGGTCGCCCGCCGTGAAAGCGAACATCGCGCTCGCGATGATCGAGACGAAGTACCTCGACGGCGAACTCTGGGCCGAGATCTACTACGAAAAAGAGCTGCGCCACTACGGCCGTGTTGCGAAGTGCATGAAGAAGGACAAGCCTTTCTGGATGCCGGCGCGTGCTCGCGCCACCCCGCCGTCGGACACGTAGTCACAATGTAATCAGCTTGATGTCGCTCTGAGCTTGCCAAGATAAGCCGAAATCAGCTCTTTCTGCACATCGACGGGCAACAGGCCCGAGTGCAGCAGGCTGAGTTGTCCAATCCCGGCTGAATACGCCCAAATCGCCTTCGCTTCGAAATCGACATCGATCGCGTCGCCGATCTCGCCGGCTTCCTGAGCGTCTCGCAAGAGCCGCCTGATTCTCCCCAGCCAGCCTTCAATCAACTCTGCGTGCATGGCAGCGAACGTCTCATGCAAAGCCGCCTTGTAGAGGAACGTCACCCAGACCATCCAGTCTTCCCGCGTCGACTCCGTGATGATCGCGTCGTCGCACAACAGGTGTTCCAGCGCCTTCAGGCCCGAGTACTCGCTCGTGAATTCGTTGACCCGGCGGGTTTGCAGATCGGAGGTATGCCGCACGATATGCATCAGCAGTTCGTCCTTAGAGCTGAAATAGTGAAACAGCGACCCATACGACAACCCTGCTTCGGCAGCGACGGCGCGCATGGTTACTCCTTCGAGGCCATGTTGTGCGATCAGGCTCATCGCCGCTTCGGCAAATTTCACTCGTTGAGCTTCATGGTCGACGACTTTTGGCACAGCCCGCTCCTTTGCTTCCGGTCCTGACGCGTCTTGACTCCGGCTAGTATATCCGTATTATACCGATCAGTCGATTTAAATAAATAAAAGCCCCGGAATCGAGGTGCGTGATGCGAGCGACGGATCAAAAACAAAATCACACCGCGTCCTACTACGCCGCTACCGCCAACGACGTAACGCATTACCCGGCGCTGGAAGGCAGCCAGTCGGCGGATATCTGCGTCGTCGGTGGCGGGTTCACCGGAGTCGCGACCGCCCTCACCCTCGCCGAACGGGGCTACTCCGTAGCCATCGTCGAGGCAAACCGGGTCGGCTGGGGCGCCTCGGGCAGAAACGGCGGACATTTGATCAGCGGCATCAATGGGCTGGACAAGATCGAGAAAAAACACGGCAACGGCATCGCCGACACGCTGTGGGATCTCAAGTGGCGTGGCAACGACATTATCTATGACCGTGTTGAAAAATACGGTATCGAGTGCGACCTGAAGAGTGGCTTCGTTGAAGTAGCGACCAAACCTCGGCATCTCGCGTATCTCGAGGAATATGCAGCGCTGCGAGAGCGCTACAAATTCCCCTACAAGTACGAGTTGTGGGACAAGGAAAAGACGCGCACCATGATGGGCACGGATGCCTACATCGGCGGCTTCGCCTGTTACCGGGACGGTCACCTCCATCCGCTGAATCTCTGCACCGGGGAAGCAAGGGCGGCTCGCAAGCTGGGCGCACAGATCTACGAGCAATCTCCGGTTACCGACATCGAGCACGGCAACCGGCCCAAGGTAAAGACGGCAACCGGCAGTCTGGAAGCCGACGCCGTGATCCTGGCTGGCAACGCCTACAGCCAACTGGAACCCAAACACCTGTCAAACCTGGTCTTCCCCGCCGGCAGCTACATCATTGGTACCGAGCCGCTGTCCGCGGAATTAGCCAATGAGATCAATCCCGGGGATCTGTCAGCCTGTGACTCGAACGATATCGTCGATTATTTTCGTCTTTCCGCAGACAAGCGCATGCTGTTCGGTGGCACCTGCAATTACTCGGGACGCGACCCGAAAAGCATCAAGGCCTACATCCGTCCGAAAATGCTCAAGATCTACCCGCAGCTCAAAGATGCTCGTATCGACTTCGAATGGGGCGGCAAGATCGGCATTGTCCTGAACCGCATCCCGGCGCTGGGCCGCATCAACAACAACGTCTACTACTGCCAGGGCTACTCGGGCCACGGCGTCAGCGCGACCCATGCAATGGGTGATGTCATGGCCGATGCGGTGGCCGGGACCATGGAACGATTCGACCTGTTCGCCGACATGAAACACTTCCGCATCCCGGGCACACAATGGATGGGTAACCAGATCATTGCCCTGGGCATGCTGTACTACAAAATTACAGATATGCTATGACGACACCGCAACCAACAGGCCGACCAGCCAACTACGACTCGATCATCATCGGCGCGGGCCACAATGGCCTGGTATGTGCCGCCTATCTTGCGCGGAGCGGCCAGCGCGTCCTGGTTCTCGAGGCGTCCGACGCGCCGGGCGGTCTCGCCGCGAATCGTGAATTCCACCCGGGCTATCGCAGCTCGATTGCACATTCGATCAGTCACTTCTCGCAAAAAGTCGCTGCCGACCTGAAGCTTGCTTCCTACGGTTTCGACAATGCGACGAAGCCCCTGGCGACGATTGGGCTGGGATCCGGCAAGGAACCTGTCGTTCTACAAAACGGGACTGTCAGCGGAACGAACAGCGATGATGTCGCCAGCTTCCAGGACTATTCCCGCATGATGCACCGTTTTGCCGATGCGCTCGAACCGTCCTGGCTGAAGACGATACCGCGTATCGGGATCGGCAGCTTCAGAGACATGCTGACTTTTGCGCAGATCGGACTGAGTATCCGGCGCCTGGGCAGGGAGAACATGCGTGAGTTCATGCGGATCGCCGCCCTCCCCGCACGCGACCTCCTCGACGAGTATTTCGATGATGACGTCCTCAAAGCCGTGTTGAGCTGGGACGGCATCATTGGCTCGCGGTTGGCACCGCGGTCCCCCAACAGCGCGGTACTCATGCTGCTTTACAGGATGGCCGGAAAATCCAGGGGGGCTCACGCGATTCCGGCGTCCGG
>JBFFOS010000182.1:0-3437 GCA_041574375.1 Woeseiaceae bacterium | reverse complement strand
GGCCGACCGGCGTGTCGAGCTGCAAGCCGCCACCCAGTCGTAACTTGTCTTCGCCTTTTGCGCGTCGCCCGTCAACGGGGGTTGCGTGGCAGGACGCGCAACCCGCGGCCCAGAATATGCGCTCACCCGCGACGGCATCTGGTTCGTGTACAGGAAGATCGCTTTGGCCGAGTGAATTCGGGCTCGTCAGCCAGGTGGCGGTTAATACCAGTGCCGCAATGACGCCGACAAGTAAACTAGTCTTCTTCAATCCGATAGCTGTCGTGGCAGTTCTTGCAGGCGCCGAATACGGGTCCGACAACCGGTTTGGCCGCATCCAGCGATTGCGGATTGGCATCGACGGCGGCACTGATCGCATCGCTCCATTCCTGGATGGCCGCCGCAAATCCGTCCGGGTCTTCCCATATTGCAGGTGCAGCCTCGCCACCTTCGCTGCCTTCGGGCACGAGGTCGCCGAGCTTCTCAGAGGCCTTTGCGAACGTTGCCAGAGATCTCTGCAAAGTATCGGCATCGAACTCTTTCTCGCCCTTGAGCATCGCCCCAACAGGTTTTGCCGCATCGCGAACGCCTTCCATCAATTCGTTTCGCTCGTGGGCCGGGTCGTCGCCGGCAATGGCGATGGACGTTGCAGAAATTGCCAAGGCCAAAAAGAGGTGTCGCAGAGATGAACTAGTCGTCATTTATTGGTGCTCCTGATTCAAAATAGCTTGTGACTATGCCCGCATCATACCGCACCAGTAGTGGCGCAGCTGTTACAAAGATTCTCCGCTATCCGGCACGACGTCGACGTTCATGCGCCGCCGCCGCCGACTATAGGCGGTGAGCAACAGAACGGTGACAAGCACAACACCCTGAATCGCCAGGCAGGCAAGCAGCGCATCGTGTACCTCGCCAGTAAGCTCTACGACCTGGCTACTGAACCATGGTGCGATCGCGGAGCCGGTTCCGCCCGCCAAAAGCAGATAGGCCACATTCTTGTGGGTCGGCGTAGGTACGAAGCTCAGTCCGAAAGCCGTATAAGCGTTGAATGTTGCGCCTATAGACCCGCCGACCAGATATCCGGCAAGGAGAGTAGTTTGTAGTTCTGAGGCGGCAATGGTCAGAGATAGACCGGTAGCGCCGAGTGACAGCATCGCGATCAGGAAATACTCGATACGCACGCGCGACACAACGTAGGTTCCGATCAGGGATCCGCAGAACGCTCCAATGAAGATATTTGTCAGTAGGCGCCCCGACTGCTGAATAGTGGCGCCAAATGCCTGTTCCACATATTGCGGAGCCCATATGAACACAGATATCTTGGCTATCATAAAAAGCAAAATACTGCCGCCGACTGTCAAAATGCCGAGGTTCCAGCTGGTTCGGATCCTGGATTCTTCGTCACGGTCCTTTTGTTCCTGAACCTCCGACGTTGCTGCAATGCCGGCGATCAGCAACGCAAGTGCGGCGACAACCGCATAGGTGGAGGCCCAATGATAATTGGCGGCCAGAAACCATGTTGTAATTGTGGTGAACACAATGCCGCCCCCGTTGAACATCGCGTCTTGCGCAATCAACATGGTCTGTCGGGGTTTGCCGCTCCAGATCCAGCTTACAAGCGTGCTTGCCCCACATACCTGCACGCTCGCAAGCAGGCCGATCATGAACAGAAAAAAGGCCAGTGCAGGGGCGGTTGGAAACGTATACAGCCCGCCTACTGATGCGGCGATCAATACGTACCCAACGACGACGACGGTCTTGAGTTTGACGTGGTCGAAAATATGGAAGGAAAGGATGTAGCCGGCAAAGACGCCGACGGTAAAGTAACCGAATCGAGCAACCGCAACGGTGATCGGGATGCCGAATGACTCGGCGACCGGACCACTGATCAGGCCTATCGGGTTAAGGAGCCCCGAGATGATAAAGGATGCGAAGATGCATATGAGAACGGTTTTGACTCGGTTCATCGAGACATTCTGCCCGTTGTCGCCGCGAATTTCGATCCGTGTTATGCAGGCCGCCGCGCCAGAACTCATGCCAGCTTGGCGTATGTCCGGGTTCGTGTTTCAGGAAGGGAGAAAACCGCGAAGCGGCCATCCCACCCTCTCTGCCAGAAAAAAGAAGGGGCCCATGTAGCCCCTTCTTCTCACCCGGTTTCGCGATTGACCTACGAATCTATGGACTGATTGTAAACGTCTCGCCGGTCGCAGCCTGGTCCCACGTAAAGCCGCTGGCCGTCACCCCGGCGACCGTCGCTGTATAAGGGCCGGTGGCCGTGCCACCTTGGCCCTTTTTGTTCGGTGCCGACGTATTCCAGGTGACCTCGGCGACGCCGTTGGCGTCGCTCGGGCCGCTGGTCAGCGTCACTACTGTCACTGACTCAGGATCCGAAATTGCGATCGATACCGTCGCGCCGGATACCGGCGTGCCGCCGTTCGTGACCGTGGCCTGGATGACGACGCCATCGCCCTGAACAAACGCATCGGTGATGACGAAGGTCTCGGTCGCGTTCTTGCCCTTGCCTTCCCGGACCCACTTGCCGGTCGCGAGCGTGTCGACGCCGATGAACTCCGCCTGGCCAGGCTGAGTCGGCGTCGCACACAGGATATCGCTGAAGCCGGATTCACATTCGGAGTTGTAGGACGTGACCTTGTAACAGTACTCCTGCCCGTTGGTCAGCCCGGTGTCGGTAAAGCTAGTGCCGGTCAAATTTCCGGCGACCAGTTGCGCCTTGCCGGCCTGATCGTAGTACAGGTTGTATCCGTCGCCGGCTGAGGACTGCCAGGTAATCGTGACCTCCTTATCGGCCGGCGTCGTGCTCTGTAGCGTTGGCGTCTCCGCGCTGCATGCAACCGGCGGCGTGCCCCAGGTCGCCTGCGCCATGACGTGCGGCTCGGCCATGCCGGTGTTGAGCCAGGCATCCAGCATGTTGACGCCCTCATCCGCCAGGAACGCGTTGCCGCGATTATTGGCCAGGTACAGGAACTGGATGTACTCCCAGCTGGTCGGCTGGTACATCAGGCTGATCGTCGCCGATGCCGCCCCGACAGGCCGGGTCAGGGGAACTTCGTCATAGTATTCGTAGACGCCTCCCGAGCCGGGGTTGCCGTACTGGTCGCCCGGTACCGGCAGCGCATTGCGCGCCAGCGCGACGTCGTAGCTCATGCCGTAAGGTGGGATGCGGTTATCTTTGACGACCACGTTGTTGAGCACGAAGTGGAAGGTCTCGTGTGCGGTGCCGGGTTGCTGCTCAGCGAGCTCACCAAGTGTGTAGTCCACCGCACCTGTCATCCGATTGAAGCCCAGCGGCATGAGCGAGTCGTAGTCGAGATCAAGCAACTGTTGTGCCCACTCTTGCGTCATGCCCATGTGGGCCTCGAAGATCTTAGTGTTCGAACCTTGCAGGTCGAGGAGAGATTCGATCTGGACATCCGGGCCTCCCGCCGGGTTGGGCATCG
>JBFFOS010000181.1:0-3734 GCA_041574375.1 Woeseiaceae bacterium | reverse complement strand
GGCTCCTGCGGTGAACGCTGCATGGCGATTTCCGTTGCCGTGTGTGTCGGTGACGAAACGGCCGATACCGTCGTTGCCAAACTCCGTGCCGAGATCGAGAATCTCAGGGTTGGCCCGGGCACTGATGTCTCGAATAATATGGGCCCGCTGGTGACGAAAGCCCATTTTGACAAGGTCAAAGGCTATGTGGATCTTGGTGTCGACGAAGGCGCAGACCTTGTCGTCGACGGCCGCGACCTCGTCGTCGACGGCCACGAGGAAGGCTACTTCCTCGGCCCCTGCCTGTTCGACAAAGTCACTGCCGGTATGCGTATCTACGAGGAAGAAATTTTCGGCCCGGTGTTATGTGTCGTACGCGCAGAATCCGAGGAACAGGCCATGCAGCTGATTGACGACCACGAATACGGTAACGGCACCTGCATTTTCACCCGCGATGGCGAGGCCGCACGTTACTTCGCCGACAATATCAAGGTTGGCATGGTCGGTATAAACGTACCATTGCCGGTACCGGTTGCTTACCACAGCTTCGGCGGCTGGAAGCGGTCGCTCTTCGGCGACCTGTATGCATACGGCCCCGACAGCGTGCGCTTCTATACACGCCGCAAGACGATCACACAGCGCTGGCCGTCAGGCGGTGTGCGTGAGAAGGCACAGTTCTCGTTCCCGGGACGGCAATAAGCAAACCGTTTCTTGCCAGGATGGATTTCACGCTTTACTGGTTCATGTTCCCGGTATCGATCATCGTCGCGACCTGCGCGATGCTGAGCGGTATCGGGGGCGCAGCCCTGTTCACCCCGATTTTTATCCTGGTATTTCCGCTCCTGGGACCGGAGTACGTCCTTAACTCGACGATTGCAGCGATCAGCGCCGCGCTGATTACCCAGACGTTTGGTTTTTTCTCAGGGTTTATCGGCTACTACCGGCGCAGGCTGATCGATTATTCGCTCGCGTGGCGCATCCTCTGGGTTGCGGTGCCTGTTTCTGTGATGGGCGCGCTCGTTGCGAGCCTCGTACACGACAGCGTGCTTCTCGCCAGCTACTCGTTGTTGGTCGCAGTACTGGCGGTCGTAATGTGGCGAAACCGTCCACCGGTGCACGGGCAGACGGGCGGCCAGGGCGGCGAACACAAAACCATCACGGATTCCCGCGGCCGGGAATATGCTTACCGCGTTCCGGAGCTTGGGATAAGGAGCTACGCGCTAACCGGTCTCGGTGCATTTCTCACTGGCATGGTCTCGGTGGGAATCGGCGAAGTAACTATTTCGAAGCTGACGCGCAAGGGACTGCCTATCGCCGTAGCCGCCGCAACGTCGGTACTCGTTGTGATAGTGACGGTTGTATTCGCTTCGACGACGTTGGCCGTGCAGTTGATCAAGTCCGGAGGATGGACGGCCGTCCCGTGGAACCTGCTGGTCTATGACATTCCCGGCGTTCTCATCGGTGGCCAGATCGGCCCGCGCCTGCAAGGCAAGGTCGCGCCGCATACCATGCGCCGCGCGATCGCCGTGTTGTTCATCATCCTCGCCATCGCGATGCTGAGCGTCGCACGCACGAAGCTGGGGACCTAGCAGGGTGCAGTGGACAACATACCCGAATCTATAGCCGCAGGCGTGTGAGGGTGTGTTGTCCGCTGCGCCCTGTGTGCGGAGTGTCGGTAGGTTCTCACCTGCTGCGAACAACCTACCGAGCGGTTACAACTAGGCGCCGGATGCAAGCTCCAGGGCGCAGTGTGCCGCTCCCAGCAACCCCGGCTCATCGTAAGTAATCAGCCTCGTCGGGATACGCTCCATCATCGGGCGATGATGACCCTTGTTTTCGAAGGCGTTCCTGAAACCGCTGATATGCAACATCTCGGGATAGCGCTTGACGATACCACCTGCAAGATAGACACCATCCTGGGCACCCATTACCAGCGCGATGTCTCCTGCCACCTGCCCCAGGATTTCGAAGAACAGCTGTGCCGCATCGGCGGCAACGGCATCCGACCCGTCACCCGCCGCCCTGAATATGTCCGCCGCAGATATTTCCTTGCGTCTGTCTCCACGCAGGCTATGCAGCGCCCAGTAAATGTTCTCGATACCGGAGCCCGACAACAGTCTCTCGACACAAACACGCTCGAACTTGTCACGAAGTACGCCGAGAATCTCTATTTGCGTTTTGGACTTCGGTGCGAAACCGATGTGCCCGCCTTCGCCGACCAAGGGAATCAATTGGCCATTGCGTTTCAGGAGGCCAGCGGTCCCCAGGCCGGTGCCCGGGCCGACAATGGCAACACTAAAGGACTCGGTCGGCAATGGCTGTTGCGACGCCTGCCCTATCGACTCGAGAAAGCGGTCCTCGATACTTGGAATTGACCATGCGACAGCCTCGAAGTCGTTCAGCAACCTGACCCGTTCGACACCAAGTTCCTGCCTGATCTCTTTTACGGACAGCGACCAGTGATTGTTGGTTACGCTCACCGTATCGTCTATCACCGGCCCGGCGGCAGCGAGACAGATTGCAGCCGGCGACGGGGCAGCGACAACTTCGAGATAATGCCGAATTGCGTCAACGGACGAACGGAAATCCGCGCATTTCAAAGTCATCGCCTCGTCGAACGCGACGGTATTCGGGTTGGCCAGCGCAAATCGCGCATTCGTACCGCCAATGTCGCCTACTAATAGTGCGTGGTCGTTCATCGGGTGCATGTTATACGGTAAGACATGGTAATTCCTCAACAATTCTCGCCCGCGCAGGTACAATCAGCGGCTTGCTCTACGTGGAGACAGCTATGAGATTGTTGTTAGCCTTGTTGTTCCTTGCGTCGCCCGCACTGGCGCAGGATGCGCCTGAACCGATCGAACATACGGAGCTCGCGGACGGCATCTATATGCTGCATACGATGGGAGGCGTCGGCCTGTTCGTCGGCGATGAATACGTCGTGATGATTGACGATTCACTCCGGCAGCGTGGCGATCAGCTCGTGGCCAAGGCTGAAGAACTCGCGGGTCGGCCTGTCGATTTCGTTATCAATACGCATGTGCACAGCGACCATGTCGGCTCCAACCAGACACTGGCAGAATCCGGCGCCATCATCGTCGCCCATGACAACATCAGAAAGCGCATGCTCGACAACACCGAACTCAACACGGGCCCGGGCGCACTTCCCGTCATTACGTTTTCCGAAGAGGTGACGTTTCATGTCAATGGTATGGACGCCTATGTGTTTCACTTGCCGTCTGCCCATACTGACGGCGATGCAGCCATTCTATTTCGGGAAGCCAATGTCATAGCGCCGGGGGACATCGTGTTTCGCGGCATTTTTCCCTTTATCGACCTGGACAATGGCGGATCCGTCAGCGGATTCAAGGCCGCCATGCAAAGCCTGATCGACATGGCCGATGAAGAAACGAAATTCATTTCCGGACATGGCCCGGCCGCTACGCGTGCGGGGCTCGAGCAGGACCTCGCCATGCTCAAGGACGCCGAGTCCCTCGTGAAAGCACTTATAGACAAGGGCATGAATGAAGAAGAGATTGTGGCGGCTAATCCATTGGCCGCATACCACGACCAGTACAACTGGCGCTTTATTACGACCGAGCGAATGACACGTGCACTGGTTCGCTCCCTGACAGAGAAATAAGAAGACATCATGGATAACAAACAAGCCGCTGATTTTGTCAACAACATGTGGGATGACTCGATCATTCCCGAAATCGCTGAATACATCAAAGTCCCGAACAAGTCGCCTCACT
>JBFFOS010000180.1:0-3782 GCA_041574375.1 Woeseiaceae bacterium | reverse complement strand
GTAGGCGGCGATCTCTTCGATCAACATGATGTCGAGACCCGTGCCGCGCTCGGAACCTTCAAGAATCGCGACGAGCGTCTCCGTCGGTGAGTGACCGTATGTCTGGCTCATCGACGAAACTGCCGTATCAATTGCATCGATTCCGGCCTCGGCTGCCTTGAGCAGCGTCGCCGTCGACAACCCCGTTGTCGCATGGCAGTGCATCTGAATCGGGATATCGACCGACGCCTTGAGGCGACTGACCAGTTCGAAAGCCGTATTCGGGCGCAACAACCCCGCCATGTCCTTAATGCAGATCGAGTGCGAACCCATGTCTTCGAGGCGTTTGCCCATGTCGACCCACAGGTCGACCGTGTGGACGTCGCTGACCGTATAAGAAATCGTGCCCTGCGCATGTTTCCCGACTTCGAGCGTAGCTTTGATCGCCGTCTCGAGATTTCGAACATCGTTCATCGCATCGAAAATTCGAAAGACATCGACGCCGTTGACAGCACAACGCTCGACAAACTTGTGCACGAGGTCGTCTGCGTAGTGGCGGTAACCGAGAATATTCTGGCCGCGGAACAGCATTTGCTGCGGCGTGTTCGGCATGGCTGCCTTGAGCAGCCTGATGCGCTCCCACGGGTCTTCGCCCAGGTAGCGAATGCAGGAATCGAAGGTCGCTCCGCCCCACGACTCGATTGACCAGAAACCGACGCTGTCCAGTTTCTCCGCAATTGGCAACATGTCCTCAATACGCATGCGCGTAGCCAGCAGGCTCTGGTGCGCGTCACGTAATGCGAGTTCGGTAATTCCGAGGGGCTTCTGTGTGCTCATGATCTTGTCTACTTGAGAATTATGAATTCTTGTTGCGATGTTGTGTGATAGCAGCCGTGATTGCGGCAACCTCTTCGTCGCTGATGCCTTCCTCTGCAACGGGCGTAAGTCGCTTGATAATGCCAGCCATCGCGGTCATCGCCATGACGAGCAGCGACAGGAACACGAATACGGTTCCCATGCCGACAAGCATCAGTGTTACGCCTTGATCGAGAATTGTGGCTTGCATTGTTGTCCCGACGAAATTCCAGCGGGAATTATACTGGTTTGTACGCGCCAGGGAGGCCTTTCTTATACCCCGATTGCGTTGACAGCTACGGCACAGACAACCACCATCGCGCCTGCAATGGCGTGAGCATAGCGACCGTTTGTTGGTAGCTTCAATTTCTCGAGCCCTACCGAAGCCACCGCCACACAGGCGAGCATCGTCAATAGCGTTACTGCACTAAATACCACTGCAACCGCAATCAGCAGTCCGGCGCTGTCCTGCGCGGCTGGATACATGAACAGCGGGATCAGGGCTTCACAGGGCCCGAGCACGAAAATAATAAATATTGCCCACGGAGTGACCGGGCTAGCCGCATCCGCATCGTGAACGTGGAGATGTTCCTTGTGATGATCGTGTTCATGGTCGTGAATCAAATCATCATGGATATGCACGTGTGAATGCTTGTAGGATCGCCCGGCCTGCTTAATACCCCATGCAAAATAAACAAGGCCGAACGCAAGCAGCGCCCAACCGGCGAGGTTTCCGCGCAGACCTTCGATTTCGACGAGCGATGCGAGTTGCGCACCCATCAGGATGCCAATGGCACCAATGATCATGGAACCCATGACGTGCCCGATGCCGCAGGCCAGTGTGACCTGAAGCGTTTTCGCAAGCCCCCACGAACGCGCCTTACCCATGGCCACGAAGACCAGGTAGTGATCGGCACCGACTACGGTATGAATAAAAGCAATTGACGACGCCGTAATCAGCAGAATCTGCGCGTCATTCATTGCGACAGCCTGCTATGACAGTGGCGACAATGCGATACGTAATTTCCTCGCCAGCGTGCGGAACTCCGCCAATTCGGGCAAAATCTGGCAATGTTCATTTGTATACGTAAGCCGTTTCTGGCAATAACTCTGGCCCTGAGCGTCATTGCAGGCTGCGCCACGGAGCCCAGAACCCAGCTTGTCAGGGTCGAGGAAGGCCGGGAATGTGTCGTGCTTCTGCACGGCCTTAATCGTAGCTGGCGCGCAATGAAGCCAATGGCTGAGTCTCTG
Organism: Woeseiaceae bacterium; assembly: GCA_041574375.1. GTDB lineage: Bacteria > Pseudomonadota > Gammaproteobacteria > Steroidobacterales > Woeseiaceae > UBA1847. Next base: position 1,697 of record JBFFOS010000180.1, on the reverse strand, counting down.
CAGCTGGCCGGATATTCGACCGCCAATGTCGACTATCCGTCACAATCCGGTCCGATTGAGGAAATCGCGCCGATGGCTGTGGGCTTGGGGCTCGAAGAATGCCGGGCCAGTGGCGCCGAGACCATTCACTTTGTCACGCATTCGCTTGGCGGCATTTTGCTGCGCTACGAGCATAAGCGCTCACCCATCGAGGATCTCGGCAGGGTCGTGATGCTCGGCCCGCCCAACCAGGGCAGCGAACTGATCGACAAGACGATTGACTGGCCAGGCTTTGACTCCGTGAACGGTGCCGCCGGGCGCCAGCTGGGCACCGGAGATGACAGCATGCCCATGCAGCTTGGACCCGTCGATTTCGAGCTCGGCGTCATTGCCGGTACCGGGACGATCAATATCCTCGCCTCTGCCATGTTGCCGGACATCGACGATGGCAAAGTGACCGTGGCTAGAACGAAGGTCGCGGGCATGGATGATTTCCTGATCGTCGGCAACTCACATCGCTATATCACGCGAAGTGCCGTCGTTGTGCGCAATACCGAGTCCTTCCTCAGGACCGGGCGTTTTCTTGATGACGATCGTCTGGTAGCCGCCAACGTGAAGTCCGACACGCGCCCGCAGTAATTCACCTCTCAGTTTGACAGGGCCTTGTCGATCGCCTTGTAGAGCGCATTTTGCAGTACCCAGTCTTCCGGACGCGACGCGTGCTCTCGAGCGCTATGCAACGCGATCACCAGGTCTTGTTTCGGGCTGACGTAAATACCCTGTCCAAAAATCCCTGCCGCCGAATAGGCGGCATCGCCATTCAGCCACCACAGGTACCCATACTCGGCATTCACGGCCGAAGGCATTGTCGACTCAGCCATCCAGCCATCGGGTAGCACCGTCTCACCGTTGCTCAGTCGGCCATTTCGCAGGGCAAACAGCCCGATGCGGGCGTAATCGCGCAGTGTCGCATTCAGGCTGCTGCCGCCGAATTCACCGCCACCCTCTTCGCTCAGCACCCAGTAAGCATCGAACTCCATCCCGAATGGCTTCCAGATTTTCTCGCTGAGGTAAGTCGAAAGATTATTGCCAACGGCTGAGCGGACTAACGTGCCGACGAGATTCGTCTCACCGGTGCTGTAGTTGTAGGTTTCGCCTGGAGCAGCAGCACGCGGTTTGTTTCGCAAGTACTCGTAGAGTTCAAGTGTCGGCCACGTGACCCTGTTGATGTCCGATTGCGGGTCGTCATACACCTCGGTCCATTCGACACCCGATGCCATTTGCAGGACGTTGCGTATTGATGACTCTGCATAGGCCGAATTCCTGAGCCTGGGCAGATAGTCGGTCACGCGCTCATCGACGCTTTTTATGTAACCGTCCCTTATCGCCGCCCCAACCAGTAATGACGTGACCGACTTGGCGACAGAGTACGACAACCAGCGCGACTCGCGAGTATTCCCCAGTTCATATCGCTCGTAGACCACCGTGCCATTCTTGACCACGATCAGCCCGGCGACATTTTGTTTCCTCACGTATTCGTCCACGGTCATGGATACGTCGTCGGTTTTTATCTCGATGGTGCCGAGATCCTGCAATTCAGACAGTAATGGAAACACGTCGCCGCCCGCGGTAACGGCCCGAGTCCAGCTGATCTTGTCCATGTTGCGAAAGCCCGAGACTTTTTGCTCCAGCGTCCAGAACAACTCGGCCTCGGGCGG
>JBFFOS010000179.1:0-3824 GCA_041574375.1 Woeseiaceae bacterium | reverse complement strand
TGAACGCTCCGAATATCCGCTGACGACGGGTGTTTCAGCCAGGCGTTGGTTTTGCACTCTGAGCCAGGCCGAACTCCGCTGCAATTGCATCGATTTCAATGAGCTCTTCGGCGGATACGCTGCCGTCGGCGCGGGCGATGGCATACAGTGAATTCAGGAAGTGCTCGGCGCGATTTTCGTCCAAAGCCTGACTGCGAATCCGGCCGTCCAGCCCGGACTTGGTGCGCTTCAGCATCATCGATAACTCCATGATGAACTCCACCTCGCTGGCCTGCAGCCTCGCCACTTCGTGCAGTATGCGGCGCATTTCCTCCCGTTCGCTGTCGTGGACCTCGCCGTCAGCGTAAGCAATCCGCGCCAGGGCGAAGGAGAACGTGGCCAAGTAGTTGGCCGAGTCAGGATCATGTTTCTCCAGCAGGTTAAGCATCCGGCTGGTTCCCTCGGACACCACCTCGCTCAACGACTTCATGCGGCCATCTTCGAGATGCAAGATGCGGTCGGCGATATCGAGGATACGATTGTCATGAGTCACGAGAATTACCGCCGATCCGTCTTCGCGAGCCAGGTCCTGAATCAGTTCGACGACGTCGCGGCCTGACTGCTTGTCCAACGATGCGGTGGGTTCGTCGGCCAGCACAATTTGCGGGCGACTCACTAATGCCCGGGCGATGCCGGCACGCTGCTTCTGACCGCCCGACAGTTCACGTGGGTATTTATGCTCGTGCTCGGTCAGTCCAACTCTCTCCAGCACAGAGACAATGCGGCTCCTTGCGTCTTGACCCTTAACGCCACAAAGCTGCAGCGCCATTTGCACGTTCTGGTGAATGGTGAGGCTATCGAGAAGGTTGTGGGACTGGAAAATATAGCCAATCTGTCGCCGGGCACTGATCAGGACCTTCTCGCCGGCATTGAGGAGCTCGCGGCCCAATACTTTGACGCTGCCTTTCTGCGCCGACCGCAGCGCGCCGATTAAAGTGAGCAAGGTCGTCTTGCCCGATCCGGACGGCCCCGTCAGTATGACAATCTGGCCCGCGTCGATTCGCGTACGGATATCAAACAGGATCTGCTTCTCAAGGGCGCCCTTGCCGTATGAATAGGAAACATCCTCGAGAGCAATTCGGCTATCGGATCCCATCAGAATACCTCCGCCGGGTCTGCGGCACGCAGCTTGCGAAGGGCCATCATCCCTGAGCCGGCACACATCGCCACCGTTAAGGCGAATACCGCGAGCGCACTTTGCGCGCTCATTTCCAGCGGCAGGCGCGTCGCGTCGGCACCCTTCGTAAAGACCAGGTGAGCTACCCCCATCCCGGGAATAAAACCGAGCACGCCGAGTATGACTGCCTGTTGCAGAACCACGTTGCGGAGATAACCGTGGGTATAGCCCATGGCTTTGAGCGTTGCATATTCCTTCAAATGATCCTGCACATCGGCAAACAATATCTGGTAGACGATGATCAGTCCGACGATGAGGCCCATCACGGCGCCGAAGGCAAAGATATAGCCGATAGGCGTCGTCTTGTTCCAGTACTGGATTTCGAGGTTCATGAATTCCTGCCGGGTAAGCAGATGCACATCTTTTGGAATCGCCTCACGAATTCGCGCCTGAACTTCGCTCGCGTCCTGCCCCGGCTCCAGCTTGATAAGCCCGAAATCTATCGCAGACTTCTTGCGTGTTGGTAACAGCCTGAGAAAATTCAGGTCCGAAGTAATCACTCCGCCGTCCAGACCAAAAGAAGTACCCACCTCGTACATCCCGGCGACGGCAACGCGACGATCGTTGATCTCGGCGCTTACCGGCTGCCCCGCATCGAGTAACTCGCGGACCGGGCCGTACTCGTCGCGGCCGCGACGGTCAAAGACGACCTGGTCCGGAATCTTTATCGTTTCAATTTGCTCTGCGTTAAGCAGGCGATTGAATCCCGGCTCGGCAGGATCGAAACCGATGGCAAGAATATTGCGCGCATTCGATGGGTCGACCGGATTGCGCCAGCTGACCAATCGCATATAGACCGCGGTTGCGGACTCGACTCCTTCAAAACCAGCCGTCTGGTAAAGCCGGGCACGTGGAAACTGCTTGGAGGAAACCATGAAGTCGGTCTTGGGACTCAACATGGCCAGGTCATAGTCCATGGCGGTGTGATACCGCACCGCACTGACAAACAACGCCTCACGAAATTCAAGCTGCACGAATATCAGGATTACCGCGAATGTGATGCCCATAATCGCAGCGACTAGACGCAGTTTTTGCGCCTTGAGCTGAAGCCAGCCCAGCGGGATCGAACCGAACATCAGGGCTGGATCTCGACCCTGACCTGCATATTCGTGAACCGGGATACCGTTTCACTGTCATCGAGCAGGATGAACACTTCAACGACCCGCGCGTCGGTCTTGGCGATCGGGTCGGTGCCGATCACGTCGAGTCTCCCCACTTTGAGTGAGATACGTTCCACTTTCCCGGTCAGCTCTGTGTCCATTGCGGGGGTCTGGATGGTTGCGAGCTGGCCGACCTTTACACCCGTGATGTCGGTTTCATAGACCTCGGCAACCGCGTACATGCGATCGGTGCGGCCGAGTTCCATGATGCCTTCCGGCCCAACCCGTTCGCCGGGATAGGCATGAATTTCAAGCACCTGGGCACGCAGTGGGGAACGGACGACGGCCAGCTCAAGGCTGGCCTTGGCCGCGGCCAGGTCGGCCAGGGCGATATCCAGATCCATTTGCGCGGTGTCGAGGTTGGACTGGCTGGTCAGGTTTTTTTTCGCGAGGTCTTGTTGTCGCGCCATTTCGCTACGGGCATTGGCAAGAATTGCATCGAGCCTCGCGACTTCGGCGGTGCGCAAGTTGTAACTGTCGAGACGGGCGACAACCTGGTCCTTCTCTACCCAGTCTCCCTCGGCAACCTCCAGCGTTTTCAGGACGGCACCGGTCAGCCCGCCACCGGAAGGCCCGGCAAGCTGCACCACGCCGTTCTCGGGCTCCAGCCTGCCCAGGCTCGAAATTACCCGCTGCTCGGCGACAGCACTTTGTGAGATGAGAAGCGCGAGAACAGCTAACAGCTGCAGGCCTGGTTGCATGATTGCTTCCTTTTAAAATTTTGATTGGCCCCGGCAGTTGCCCGGGGCTGTCCCGAGGTCTCAGTTACAAGTCCGCGCACCAAAGATTCAAACTTGATGTCAGTCATCGTATCCCGTGCTCGTCAGGCCGGTCCAGGCAGCTTTCCATAGCGGCCCGGACTATGAGCGGCATTCCCGACTAAGAATCTGATATCGAGGGCGAAGTTGCGTTTGTTCGTCGCCGGGTCAAAGGACTTATGGTGAACATTCGCCATCATCGAAGCGCGGTCGTGTGCAAGCGTCTCGAGGGTGTGAGTTTCGCCGGCCACTTGAAAGTCAAAGGTAAAGATGGACGCCAAGTTCATGAAGTCCGGGCCGGCCCATCCACGACCAAATCGAGACCGGCTGCTTGCGCGGCAGCGCAGGCATGAAGCCGTCAGCACCAAGATGTACGCCATAAATTGAATAATAATTTTCGATGCTCTGATACTGAAGATTTCATCAGCCTTTGCCGACAGTATGTTTTAAGAATCGGCCGCTGTACGCATCATCTGCAAATATCGAAACATGCGGTACGGGAGCAATACATGTGTCCGGTCTGTGTTGCGATGCACAGCCAGCCGAATCAAGCAGCGATGGCCCCGTGCGTTAGCCGGCTTTTCCGCCACAGGCGACTGTCTACTTCAACACGCCGAAGCGGATACGGCCGGTAACAGGCGTCAACTTTCCACGTAACGACTACAATGTCATAACCTATCGTCTACACTT
>JBFFOS010000178.1:0-4017 GCA_041574375.1 Woeseiaceae bacterium | reverse complement strand
GGTGTTCGTTGCCCTGGGCTACAACACGCGATTCTATCGGGCCGTCCTGGTTGAAGAGATGACCCGCGATCACGTGCGCACGGCACGTGCATTTGGCATATCGCCGGTCAAGCTGTTTTACAAACACATTTTGAAGAATGCCCTCATTCCTATTATCACGCGTGTCATGTTCTCGATTCCGCTTGTCGTTATCAGCGGTAGTCTTCTCATAGAAAGCTACTTTGGTATTCCCGGTGTCGGGAAGATTACCTTCGATGCCATCACGTCCGGTGACCAGCCGGTTCTCAAGGCGGTGGTCAGCCTTACCGCAGTCCTGTTTGTAATAACACTGCTGTTAACTGACATCTTGTATCGAGCCGTCGATCCGCGAGTGTCACTGAAATGAGTGCGCCGACAAACGTTGCAACGAGCGCAGCCACAGTGCCCGATGATCATCATGAATCCATCTGGGGCAAGGCTATATACAAGCTGCGGCGGGACCGTGCCGGAATGGTCGGTTTTGCCATAGTCATGGCGTATTTCATTACCGCATCAGGGGTGTGGCTCGGTATCTGGGGAACACACTGGAGCGATGTGGAGGGTCCCAAGTGGTCCCCTATGTCGAGTGAGTTCTGGTTTGGCACCAATATTATCGGCCAGGATATTTTTCAGCGCGCAATCTACAGCACCAAGACCGCATTTGAGATCGGTCTTGTTGTCGCCGTCCTCTCAACACTGATTGGTGCGGTGCTGGGAGCTCTTGCTGGCTTTTTCAGCGGCACCTGGATCGATGCAATCATACTCTGGATCAAGGGTGTGCTCGACTCGATCCCTTTTTACCTGTTTGTCGCGGCCGTGGCATTTGCCCTGCAGGACAACCCGTATGCAATGCATGTCGCGATGATTTCGACGTTCTGGACTACAACAGGCCGCCTCGTGCGCGGTGAAGTCATCAAGCTACGAAATTTTGAATTCGTCGAAGCGGCAAAGGCCATTGGCGTACCGCAAGTCACCATAATTTTTCGTCACATTCTGCCCAACACATTCCACATACTTCTGGTACAGGCAACGATCGTCTTTGTTGCCGCCATCAAGTCGGAGGTCATTCTAAGCTTCCTTGGCCTCGGTGTTCAGGACGGAGTGAGCTGGGGCCTTATGATTTCCGAGTCAACGCTCGAGGTACTCGCCGGATACTTCAATAATTTCATCTGGGCGTCTGTGCTCCTGTTTGGTCTGGTTATGGCTTTCAATATGTTCTCCGATGCTCTGCAAGATGCGCTGGACCCAAAGAAGGTAGCTGCTCCATGACCGATGAAGTAGCCAAGACGCTGCTGTGCGTGCGCAACCTGGTTGTCGAATTTGACACTCGCTTCGGGCCGGTTCGCGCCGTAGATGATATTAGTTTCGATATCTTTCCGAACGAGACGGTCGGCATAGTCGGTGAGTCCGGTTGCGGCAAGACGGTTACCGGTTTGTCATTACTGCGGCTGGTGCCCTCGCCGCCGGGGCGCATCGTTCAGGGAAGCATCATTCTGAATGGCAATGACCTCGTGCAGTTACCTGAAAACGACATGGCACAGCTGCGTGGTGACGACATTTCGATGATTTTTCAGGAGCCCATGACGGCGCTGAATCCTGTTCTATCCTTGGGCACACAGATGACCGACGTCCTGCGCCAACATAGAAAAATGACGAAGCGTGAAGCTCGCGACGTTGCGATCGACATGCTTGCAAAAGTAGGCATTCCGGTGCCGGAAAAGCGTATAGACGAATACCCGCATGAGTTGTCTGGCGGAATGCGCCAACGCGTCATGATTGCAATGGCCCTGTCCTGCAACCCGAAACTGCTGGTCGCAGATGAACCGACGACTGCGCTTGATGTAACCACGCAAGCACAGGTGCTGGAGCAGATCGTCGAGTTACAGGAAGAGTTTCACATGGCGGTCATCCTGATAACACATGATCTTGGCGTGATCGCCGAGACCTGCCAACGAGCTATCGTCATGTATTGCGGCAATATCGTTGAGACAGGCACGGTCGAGGACCTGTTCCAAAGACCGCGCCATCCCTACACGAAGGGTCTGCTTGAATCGATTCCGCGTTTGCGTGACGAACGCATTGCCGAACTTCCGATCATCCCCGGTATGGTACCGGACCTGTTGTCCCTCCCGCCAGGCTGTCGCTTTGCTGATCGTTGCAAGTATGCGCAAGCCGACTGTCTTCAGACGCCACCGCGGCTCGAAAGCTCAGGCGACGCGGGTTCCGGCGTCGCCTGCTATCACCCGCTCAACTAGGAGCCAAGCCTTGTCCCAACCGCTGCTTAAAGTCGTCAATCTTAAAAAGCACTTTCCGGTGCGCGGCGGCATGTTCAGCCGGGTTCTTGCCAAGGTAAAGGCGGTAGACGGCGTCAGTTTCGAGTTGGGCAAGCAGCGTACCCTGGGCCTGGTTGGCGAATCTGGCTGTGGCAAGTCCACGCTGGGCCGGACGGTACTCAGACTGCACGAACCAACGGCCGGGCAGGTATTCTTGGACGGCGATGATATCTGCACGCTTGACCACACGGCGCTAAAACAGCGGCGTCGTGATATGCAGGTAATTTACCAGGACCCCTACGCCTCGCTTAGCCCACGCCGATTGATCGGCCAGACAATCCAGGAACCGCTGGACGTACATAAGATCGGTACCCCGGAAGAACGCAAAAAACGAGTCGAAGAATTGCTTGACATCGTCGGCCTGCGCAAGCAAGTGCTGTCTCGCTACCCGCACGAATTTTCCGGCGGTCAGCGACAACGAATCGGCATCGCGCGCGCACTGGCATTAAATCCCAGTTTTATCGTTGCGGACGAGCCCGTTTCTGCTCTTGATGTTTCCGTGCAGTCGCAGGTATTGAATGTCATTTCCCGCCTGCAGCGAGAACACGGTATTGCGTTTCTTTTTATCTCGCATGACCTCGCTGTCATACAGCATGTAAGCGACGACGTAGGCGTGATGTACCTTGGCAAGCTTGTTGAGTATTCGGACTCGGGCAGCCTGTATCGCGACCCAAAACATCCGTATACGCGGGCACTAATGTCGGCGATTCCGATCCCGGACGTGAGACAGCGTGCCAAGCGTATTGTGCTGGCGGGGGATATTCCGTCGCCAATGAATCCGCCATCGGGGTGCCCGTTTCACACTCGCTGTGCCGAGGCCATGCCAAAGTGCAGCCAGGTTGTCCCGCCACGAGTTAATGCAGGGAGCGCCGAGAAGCCACATTACGTCAGCTGTCATCTGTTCGATGGTTCGCCAGAATCTCCCGCTTGAAAATCAGCCTGCATGGAGCTTCTTTTGTCGCTGACGGAGAAGTTGGGGGTTGACTTCTGCCTGCGGCGCATCGCCAATCGGCTCAGGCCGATTGGTCGAACAGTGTGCGATCACGCCCGAGACGACACGTACGCATCCAGCTCGGCGCGCAGGGCGGCCTTGCGGTCCTGGTCAATGAAACTGGCCGCGATGGCATTGGCTGCGAGCGTGACGTACTGCTCCCGGGCGAGCCCGAGCGCACTGTGCACGGCGAGGAAGTTATCGGTAATGTAGCCGCCGAAATACGCCGGGTCGTCAGAATTCACGGTGGCCGCCAGGCCCAGCTCCAGAAGGTGCCCGAGATTGTGGTCGGCCATCGTGTCGAATACGCGCAGCTTGACGTTGGACAGAGGACACACGGTGAGCGGCATGGCCTCGGACCGCAATCGAGCCACCAGGTCGGGGTCCTCGACGCAGCGGACGCCGTGGTCGATGCGCTCGACAGCGAGAACGTCAAGAGCCTCGCTGATGTACGCGGGCGGCCCCTCCTCGCCCGCATGGGCGACAGCACGAAATCCTTCGGCGCGGGCACGAGCGAAGACGCCGGCGAACTTCGACGGCGGATGGCCGAGCTCGGAGGAGTCGAGTCCCACCGCGACGATCCGATCCTTGAACGGCAGCGCCCGTTCGAGGGTAGCCATCGCAGCCTCAGCGCTCAGGTGGCGGAGAAAACACATTATCAGCCGGGTTGACATG
>JBFFOS010000177.1:0-4049 GCA_041574375.1 Woeseiaceae bacterium | reverse complement strand
GGTCTGCTGGACCCTTTACCTGACGCCGCGTTTGCCCTGCACATGATGCCGAACGCCGAATACGGCGTTGTGGGCAGCCGTGCGGGTCCGTTGCTGGCGTCTGCGGATAAGTTGTATATCACCGTGAGCGGACGTGGCGGTCATGCGTCGATGCCTCACAACGCGATCGATCCGATTCCGATCGCCTGTGAAATCGTCATGGCGATCCAGTCGCTCGTGACGCGCAGGGCACCGATCTTCGATCCGGTCGTTGTAACGATCGGTAAGATCAGTGCCGGGACGACAGACAACGTGATTCCCGAGGAGGCGCGGCTGCTGGGAACGATTCGCTGCCTGTCCGCAGAGAGGCGTACTGACGTCCAGCGAAAACTGGTCGAGCTGGCCCAGGGTATTGCCACGGCGCACGGCGCCAGCGCTACGATCAAGTTCGAGACCGGATTCCCGGTCACGATCAACGATGCAGGTGCCGTCGAGTTCGGTGAAATGGTCGTAAAGGAGGTGCTCGGTAATGACGGCTGGTTGTCGATGCAGGCGCCGATTATGGGTGCCGAGGATTTCTCTTACGTGCTGGAAAAAGTGCCGGGCGCGTTCTTCTTCCTTGGCGCGTCCCGTCAGGGTGAAGACTGGGAGAACTGTTGTCCGCTGCATTCGCCACAGATGACTATCGACGAGAGCGTCATGGCTCGCGGCGTCGCGGTGCACGTGGCCCTTGCCGAACGGTTCCTGAAAGAAGGCTTTTGATCCAGAACGTATACGATCCCGATCCCGCTGACGGGCTGAGCGCGCCATGCGGCAGATAAAGTGGAACGGGATGCCTCGACTACAATGACAGGTTCGGCCTCCGGGATTTTCTGACCTTATGCTCAATTGGTTTCGCCGTCTTTTCCCGCTCGGTTTGCTCTTCTGGTCAACCGGTCAGGGTTCCGAGCCAGTCGAGCAGCTGGACGAACTGCGTTGGGCATCGCGCGTGCTGCTCGTTTTTGCCGTCGATGATCAGGATCCGCGCGTCATAGCCATTAGTGAATCGATCCGTGAGGCGCGTTGCGACGTCGCAGAGCGTGATCTTGTTTTTGGCCGTGTCCTTTTAACGGGTGAAAGCCGTATCGGTGAAAATGCGCTGAGCGTGGAAGCGGCGGCCCGGCTACGTGGTCGGTTTCAGCCAGCGGAGCCAGGCTTCAGGGTACTGTTGATCGGCAAGGACGGTGGGGTCAAATCAAGCTACGACAGTGTCCCCGACCTCGACGATGTTTTCCGGTTGATAGACAGCATGCCGATGCGTATTCGCGAAGCGAAGTCCAGATCGGCGCCGTGTTCCGGCTAGGATCCAGCGGTTATTCACTGCGCGAATATGGATGAAGATCCGCATGCTGCTGGTCCGGACAACATGGTCACGTTCCAGGCGTTACCGGTCATCCTTGCCGGAGGCGCGGCTTGCGAGGCCCGGATTGTTCTTTCCCGTTTGAATTGGGGCGTACTCCGATAGCGGACACAAGGTGATATCCTGATCCCTCTCGAACACAACGTGGTCGTGCGAATGAAGAACGTCTCCCTCTATCTCGGGCTCGGGATGCTGTTTACGCACGAGATGGATGCAATGCCGAATCACGAGTGGCGGGTATTTCCGCTGCTCGGTTCCTTGCCCGACGCCGCCGGGCAATTTGTTTTCCTTGCGGCGCACATCCCGATATTTGCGCTGGTGATCGCGTTCGTAGCAAGCCTGAACCTGAAGGTCCGTGATCGCGCCCAAAAAATCGCTGCGGGGTTCCTGGTAGTTCATGCAGCGCTGCATTTCATGTTTTCAGGGCAAGCGAACTACGAGTTTTCGTCGTTCTTTTCCAGTGCCTTGATTCTCGGTGCAGCGCTTTGCGGTATCGGGTTTTTCAGTGCGGTGGCGCTGGAGCGCAGCTCGAGCATTTCCTGACTCGCGTCTCACTCCGGATCTTGGCAAAGTCAGGGTCGCAGGCTCGTCTCGACCTGGGTCCTGAACCCACTGGCTTTCCACGCGAAGTACATCACTACGAGGTATAACTGCATCGACGTGGCAGCGATCCATTCGATCGAATTCTCCGCTGCGTCAGGGTCTTCGAGCGTCGCCTTGAGATAGAAGTTGAGCAAACCGAGAGCGAACGGGAGCGCGCTCAGCGCCGTCATTGTCCGTACCTGCCGTCGCAGTAAGCCATGGCGCATCACGTGCGTCATTTTGCTTAGTGCAATAACGACGAAAACCTCGGTGAGGACCATGCCGATGAAAAAGAAATAGATTCCGAAACGGCGCATGAATTCGTAGAGAGGTTCCTTGGTGCCGAGGAACGTTACGTAGAGCACCAGGGCGAGCGCACTCACGAGGCTGCTGATGTGGATTGCCCTTGACATGTACCGCGACAGGTTTGGGTCCAGTGAGCGCAGCCAGTCCACGGCGACATACCAGGTCAGCAGCAGGAACGCGACCTGGGGCAGCATGACCGCCCGAAACAGAAAACTTCCCGGTGGCTTGCGGCCGGTCGCGCTAACCGACACGCAGCCGTCGATTAGTGGCACACAGGCCGGCAGGGCGTCAGCGTAAACGCCGATGCCAAATGCCAGGTAGACCGCTGCGAGCGGCAGAACCCCGGCGATTAACGGCAGGTACCGGGTCAACATAGAAATCAACGATACTACGATTGGGCGCCGGACGGACACAAAAGCGCGGTGGCTCAGCGATGCGCATCAATGCCGATACTCCCGCCGGCACGTCGCCGGTTGATCAACGGTTGAAACCAGGCAGAATGTTCCAATGGCCGACCGATGGAGAATCAGTCATCAAATTTACCCTTCGAAGCCGGCGATTGCCTGGCACAATCATTCCCATCCTCGTTGCGTGCTTAGCTGTAGCTGACGATACAAAGGGCGAACGGATCGAATCGATTACGATCGATGGCGTGGAAAGGATTTGGCGCATGTATGTTCCACCCGATTACGAGGAGGGTGGCCCGCGAGCGTTAATACTCGATTTTCATGGAACCGGCTCGAATCCCGAACGACAGGCTCGCCTCTCACGATTCGAAAGTTTGGCGGCCGAGTTCGGTTTCTTGGTAGCCAGGCCCGAGGCGAAATACCCCCGAAAAAAGGACGGGCGCGTTACCTGGAACGTGGATCTTCATGAGGATGCCGTCGACGACGTTCGATTCATTCGGGAAATGATCCGTCAAATCAGCGTCCAATATTCGGTCGACCCGAGAAGAATTTATGCGACAGGCTTTTCGGGTGGTGGCCGCATGAGCAGCAGGTTGGCCTGTGATCTTTCAGACGTATTCGCCGCAATTGGGCCAGTTGCAGGAGTCCGGTATCCGGAGGACTGTAATCCGCTGCGGCCAGTGCCATTGATCACGTTTCACGGCAAGAAAGACAACATTAATCACTACGAGCATCGCAGCGACTCGCCCGATTACTGGCGTATGGGAGTAGAGGCGGCTATTGCGGGCTGGGTCAGGAACAACGGTTGCGTCGGTAAGCCATCAGAACAACCCGTAACGTCCACGGTTGTCCGTGTTACGTACGGAGAATGCAAACAAGGCGGAGACATTGTCTTCTACCGGTCGGAAGACGCCGGCCATACTTGGCCGGGTTCCCCGGAGGCAGGCGCGCTGGCCGCGAGAGGCCGGGGCAAGACAGATTCGGCGATAGACGCGAGCAAACTGACCTGGCAATTTTTCGAGGGCCACCTGCTACCGTAAGCCGAAGACGGTGCAAGTGGTTGCAGGTTTATTCATCCACGTCTGTTCATCAATATCCGAAGCCTGGTCAGCGTCCGCGTTGACGATGCAGTGTAAGCGACACTCTTGGCAGGTGGTGGGTCTCGAGAGCCCGCGGCTCGACGACAACGGGGCGTTGCCCGCTGCATTGTCGCTGCAGCTGACTCTTATTCAGCCAGGCAGGCAGGGCCCTGACGCGCTCAAAACCCGTTATTGGTAGCGCTGCACGGCTTCGAGCGACTTCTGGACATTTTCCATCGGGGACACGCCGCCAATGGTTTCGGCGATCTTTCCGTCCGGCGTCACGATAAAGGTCAG
>JBFFOS010000176.1:0-4066 GCA_041574375.1 Woeseiaceae bacterium | reverse complement strand
ATTGAGATAATGAAGAAGCAGCAAGGTTTTACACTTATCGAACTGATGATCGTCGTAGCGATCATCGGCATCCTGGCCGCAATCGCTATCCCGGCATACCAGGACTACACGATTCGCGCCCAGGTTTCTGAGGGCCTGAACCTGTCGGCTGGCGCCAAGGCCGCTGTCAGCGAATACTTTATGGACCGTGGCGTATTGCCGTTGAACAATGCTGAAGCCGGCATCGCAACGCAGGCTACGCAGATCCAGGGTAACTACGTGAGCCAGCTCAACGTTGCCGCTGGCGTGATCACGGTTACGTACTCGAATGCCGCGCCGCAATCTGCCAACCTCGCTATTAACGGCAGCACCCTGACACTGACGCCGAACACGGCGAATCCGGGCGCGGTTGACTGGGATTGCTCCAGCGCCAACCTTGCCGCCAAGCACCTGCCTTCCGCATGCCGCTAATCGCTGCGTGAAGTTAAATGCTTGAACAAAGCCCCGGCCTCGCCGGGGCTTTTTTTTGAACCATGTCCTGCAACTACCTACCGTTTCGTGACCGGGTTCTGTGCATTGTTTTGCGAGCCCCGATAGAATTGCAAACTGGTTCGCCTGGGTCGATCGCCGAATATGCTTGACGCCAACTTCAATCGCGCCCCTGCTCGTGAACGCGGTTTCACGTTGATCGAACTGATGATCGTCGTCGCGATCATCGGGATCCTGGCATCGCTTGCCGTTTCCGCCTACCAGACCTATACCGTTCGTGCACAGGTCTCGGAAGGCATCAACATGGCGGCCGGCGCCAAGGTACCGATCGTCGACGCATATACTAATTCCGGCACGGCGCCTGCGGGCCGCACGGAGGCGGGCATGAGCCCGAACCCGGCAGACACCGCGGGAAGTTACGTGAGTGCGGTGGCCGTGACCAATGGTCGGATCGACATCACGTTCGGCGGGCCGCGGGCGCACCAGGCTATCTTCATGCAGACACTGTCGGTGACGCCCTACGAGACCACCGGCAACACGGTCACCTGGCGTTGCGGCAATTCAGCGCAACCGGCTGGCGTCCAGCTGCAGGGCGGCGCTCCGCACCTGGCGCCGACGATCGAGGCAAGGTACCTGCCAAGCGCCTGTCGCTAGATGGCGACGGCCTGTCTCGGCCTGATGAATGCGCCGGAATCGTTCATATGCGAGGTTTGACTTAATGAAATCTCGTTTGTGTGATGAGGCGCACAAAATGCAGTTGATCCGGGCACTTGGATCAGTGAGACTGTAACGTTCAAAGACAGATAATGGATTAACCACATCGCAATGGCAGCAACGGCTTCACAAACGAACCTGGCAGGATTGCCGCGGCGGCTGGTACAGGACGGCATCGTCTCTGAGGCCCAGCTTGCGGAAGCCAGTGAGGCGGCGAAGAAAGACAAGGTGCCGCTCGTTGCCTACCTCGTCAACGAGGATATCGCGAACGCGCGGGCAATCGCCGTAGCCGCATCACATGAGTTCGGCGTGCCGTTGATGGACCTTGACGCCATCGAACTCGATATCGACTGCCTGCGCGCCGTCGATCAGAAGCTCATCAACAAGCACCGGGTATTGCCGCTCGTCAAGCGCGGTCAGCGGCTGTTCCTCGGTATCTCCGATCCGACCAATTTACAGGCGATCGACGACATCAAGTTCCAGACCAGCTTGCGCATCGATCCTGTCGTCGTCGAGCAGGACAAGCTCGAGGAGCGAATTACCAAGGCCATCGAAGCAGTCGACACGACGATGTCCGACCTGGGCGAGGACGACTTCGATCTGGAAAATCTCGACGTCAGCGGCGAAGATGAAGATGACCAAGACATCCACAAGGACGACGTGGAAGACGCTCCGGTCGTTCGTTTCGTCAACAAGATTCTGCTCGACGCGATCAAGCGAGGTGCCTCGGACGTACACTTCGAGCCCTACGAAAAATTCTTCCGCGTGCGTACGCGACTCGACGGCGTATTGTCGGAGGTTGCCCAGCCACCTGTCGTGCTCGCCAACAAGGTCTGTGCCCGCCTCAAGGTCATGTCACGCATGGATATCGCGGAACGCCGCGTGCCGCAGGACGGGCGCATCAAGATGCGCCTTTCCAAGAACCGGGCCATCGACTTTCGTGTCAATACCTGCCCGACGCTGTTTGGCGAGAAGATCGTGCTTCGTATCCTGGACCCGTCCAGCGCGAAGCTCGGCATCGATGCGCTCGGTTACGAGGAAAAGCAAAAGCAGCTATATCTGAAGCACCTGAACAAGCCTTACGGCATGATCCTTGTCACAGGCCCAACGGGTTCCGGCAAAACCGTGTCGCTATATACGGGACTGAACATCCTCAACACCATCGACCGCAATATCTCGACCGCGGAAGACCCGGCGGAGATCAACCTGCCGGGCATCAACCAGGTCAACGTCAACCCGAAAGTAGGCCTGACCTTCGCCTCGTCGCTGAAGGCGTTCCTGCGCCAGGATCCCGACGTGATCATGGTCGGTGAGGTTCGTGACCTCGAGACGGCGGAGATCGCGATCAAGGCTGCCCAGACCGGTCACCTCGTGTTGTCAACGCTGCACACGAACGATGCGCCGCGCACGCTGACCCGCCTCGTCGACATGGGTGTCAAACCTTACGCGATTGCCACGTCGGTCAGCCTGATCATCGCCCAGCGCCTTGCCCGGCGCCTGTGCGACAACTGCAAGGAAGCTCAGGAAGTTCCGAAAGAAGCGCTCAAGAAAGAAGGTTTCGCGGACGCGGAAATCGAGAAGGGCGTTACCGTGTTTGCGGCGAAGGGCTGTAAGCAGTGTAACGAAGGCTATAAGGGCCGCCTCGGTATCTTCCAGGTGATGGAAGTTTCCGAGACCATGGGCCGCATAATCATGGAAGGTGGCAACGCGATGCAGATTGCTGACCAGGCTGCCAAAGAGGGGGTTATCGATTTGAGACGGGCTGGTTTGAACAAAGTCAAGGATGGCGTTACCAGTCTTGTGGAAGTTAACCGGGTTACAATCGAATAGTTTTGTACCTCATCTGACGGACGAGAACGATGGCCGAAACAGCAGCAATTAGCACACCCTTCCTCTGGGAAGGCACAGACCGCAAGGGCAACAAGGTCAAGGGCAAGAGCATGGCCACCACCGAGCAAGCGGTGCGTGCCGACTTGCGCCGCCAGGGCGTCGTACCCAGCCGGATACGCAAACAGCGCGCAAGGGCATTTTCTGCCGGGAGCAAGATCACAACGGGTGACATCGCCATCTTCAGCCGTCAGCTGTCAACGATGCTGGCCGCCGGCATTCCGCTGGTGCAGGCCTTCGAGATCGTCGGCGCCGGTCATGAAAATGCCGCCATGCAAAAGTTGATACTCGGCATCAAGGCCGACGTCGAGGGCGGCAGCGCGCTTGCCGAGGCGCTCGCGAAGCAACCACTTTATTTTGACGATCTGTTCGTCAACCTCGTCGAAGCCGGAGAGCAGGCCGGCGCACTCGAGACGCTGCTCGACAAGATCGCGACGTACAAGGAGAAGACCGAGGCGATCAAGAAAAAGATCAAGAAGGCGCTGACCTACCCGGCAGCGGTCCTCGTAGTGGCTTTCGTCGTCACGACGATCCTGCTGATCTTCGTAATCCCGGCATTCGAGGACCTGTTCCAGGGCTTCGGTGCCGACCTGCCGACATTTACGCGCATGGTCATCGACTTGTCGGTCTTTGTACGAACGAACGGGATCGTGCTCGCATTGATGGCGAGTGGCGCCGTCACTGCATTTATCTATTTCAAGAAACGCTCGCGCGCAATGCGGCATTTCCTGGACCGCATGTCCCTGAAAGCCCCGATCATTGGCCCGATCCTGCAGAAAGCCGCCGTTGCACGCTACGCCCGCACGCTCTCCACGATGTTTGCCGCGGGTGTGCCGCTCGTCGAGGCACTGGAATCGGTCGCCGGCGCCTGCGGTAACGTCATCTACGAGACGGCAGTGCTCAGGATGCGCGACGAGGTCGCGACAGGTCTGCGGCTCCAACGCGCGATGGAGAACACGGCCCTGTTTCCGAACATGGTCGTGCAGATGATCGCCGT
>JBFFOS010000175.1:0-4121 GCA_041574375.1 Woeseiaceae bacterium | reverse complement strand
TTCATATTCCGCAGAAACGGGATGTACCGCAACAGAAGTTGGCAGCAAATGGATAATAACAAGGCCACAAACTGGTTAGCCCGACTCGCGACGATTGCCGTCGTGGTCTCCGCCATGTCGGGCTGTGCGGCGGCCAGCAAGGCCACGGGTTGGCTAAAAGGCGAGCGCACTGCGGATGCCCGGGATCCCGTTATTCTGGGTGCACCCGAGGCCGATGCCTATCTCAAGGAACTCTCTGACCTGGCTGTCGGCGATCCTGCAACCCAGGCGGAGATCTATGCAGATGCCGCGGCCGCGGCGCAGCTGATGCCAGGGCCCAACACAGAATTACGCCTCGCGCTGGTATTGGCAACGCCGGGACACACTGAATCAGACCCCAAACGAGCCCAAAGCATGCTGCGCGAGGTTTTGACCCAGGACCAGCTCCTCACACCAGCAGAAGTATCGCTCGCCAAAATTCACCTGAACAACGTCGAGCGCCTGATAGTCGCCAACAACGAGGCACGCCGCCTTCGTGAATCGAGCTCCCACGCCGCGCGCACCGAGGAGCAGGCGCTCAGCCAGCGGCTGAGCAGCGTCGAGGCCGAGAACCGGCGCCTGCGAAGCGAACTTGAAGAAGCCGAACAAAAACTCGAGGCCATCACCACGATTGAACGTTCGATTCGTGAACAGGAGTAGACGGGGTCCGGCTTCGTTTTTTTTTTCACATTGTCGTGTAGATGCACGATAATCCATTCATGCGAGCAAAATCCGACCAGACCAAAGGCAAGATCCTCCTCGTTGACGACGACCCGGGGCTGCTGCGACTGCTGAGTATTCGTTTGCGTGCCGAGGAATTCGACGTGGTGGCCGTGGAATCGGCCCACGATGCACTCGGCTCCCTGAATCGTTTCAGCCCTGACCTGGTTATTACCGACCTCAGGATGGACAAGATGGACGGCATTGGCCTGCTCAAGGAATTGCAGACCCGCTCGCCCGGCTTGCGCGTCATCATCATAACCGCGCATGGCACCATTCCCGACGCCGTGACTGCGACCCAGCACGGGGCGTTCGGCTTCCTGACCAAGCCTATCGACAAGGATGAACTGCTGTCACTGGTCGAGCGGGCGCTCAAGGTATCGGGCACGGTTGATGTCGAGGAAGACTGGGCCGCGGAGATCATTACGCGCAATGCTGCAATGAAGGAAGTCCTGCAGCAGGCGAAGATGGTCGCCGCGACCGACGCACGCGTTCTCATCACGGGTGAAAGCGGCACGGGCAAGGAACTGCTCGCCAAGGCAATTCACCGTGCCAGCGCGCGCCACAACAGACCGTTCACGGCTATCAATTGCTCGGCCATGGCCGAAAACCTGCTCGAGTCGGAATTATTCGGGCACGAAAAGGGCGCCTTCACCGGCGCGACACGTTCGCACGAAGGCCTCTTCCAGGCTGCCGAGGGCGGCACGTTGATGCTCGATGAGATCGGCGATATGCCGATGCGCCTGCAGGTCAAATTGCTGCGCGTACTCCAGGAACATCAGGTACGGCCGGTAGGCAGTACGGAAGCAAAGCAAATAGACGTTCGAGTAATTTCGGCTACGCACCGGGACCTGCAGGAACTCATGAGGGAGGGCCGGTTCCGCGCAGACCTTTATTATCGACTTAACGTCGTCAATATCAAGCTGCCAACACTCGACCAGCGCAAGGAAGATATTCCACTGCTCGTCGCACACTTTCTCCAGCAGATCGCGGCCGAAGCCGACCAGGAAAGAAAAGTCTACGCGCCGGAAGCCGTCGAGATGCTCGTTACGGCCGAGTGGCCAGGCAATATCCGCCAGCTTTACAACGTCGTGCGACAGAATGTTGCGCTGTCACGCTCCCCGGTCATCAGCGGCGAACTCGTGCAACAGTCACTCGGCGAGCATGCGGGCAAACTCGCGTCATTCAGCGATGCTCGTGATGAATTCACGCGAAATTATCTTTCTCAGATCCTGCAGATCACGATGGGCAACGTAAGCCAGGCTGCCCGCCTTGCGAAACGCAATCGTACGGATTTCTACAAGCTCCTCGCCCGCCACGATCTGAACCCGGACTCGTTCAAGACGCGCTAGACGTAGATCCCCGAGCGCCTGAACGGTAACGTTCG
Source organism: Woeseiaceae bacterium (assembly GCA_041574375.1). Taxonomy (GTDB): domain Bacteria; phylum Pseudomonadota; class Gammaproteobacteria; order Steroidobacterales; family Woeseiaceae; genus UBA1847. The sequence continues at coordinate 1,996 of JBFFOS010000175.1, read as the reverse complement.
GATACGCGTTCCGGTCGCGGCAAAGATCGCGTTCGCTATCGCGGGAGTAGCCGCTGCGAAAGGTGGCTCACCCAGGCCCGACGGCGAGTTGTCACTCTGAATGAAATGACACTCGATTTCCGGCGCCTGGCTGATGCGCAGCAATCCATAGTCATGGAAGTTGCTCTGTTCTGCCGCGCCGTCGGCAAACGTTATCTCGAGCTGAGCGGTACTCAGTGCGTCAACCACAGCACCTTCGACCTGATTCCTTGCACCACTGAGATTCAGAACCGGTCCGACATCGATGCCGGACCAGACTTTCTCGACTTTCACGTTGGAACCATCGGCGACCACTTCGGCAACATGCGACACGAAGCCGCCGTGATCATAATGGAACGCCATGCCCATGCCGCGGTTGGCGTCGAGCTTGCGGCTTCCCCACCCTGCTTTCTCAGCCGCGATCCGGAGTGCATCGCCCGTTCGCGTCAGGTCGAGGGGCGGGTCGCCGTACGATTTCGACAGCAGGTCCAGGCGGAATTCCAGCTGGTCCCGTCCGCCGGCAATTGCCACTTCATCAAAGAAACTCTGGTACGCCCAGCAGTAGGCTGAATGACCCGGAGAGCGCCACGGTCCCGTCGGTACGTGCGTCTCGATCAGGGACTGCCGCAAGCGGAAATTCGGTACGAGTCCCGCGGGGTAGTGTCCCGGTGAAAGACCTGCTCCGGAGACAGTCTCGCCGCCCGACCCGAAGGTCACGAAATGATGATCGAACGCGACCATCTTTCCTGCGGTGTCGATACCCGCCTTGAAATGGTGCCACGCTGCGGGACGATAAAAGTCGTGGCGCATGTCATCTTCACGTGTCCACTGCAGCTGCACCGGCTGGCGAATTTCTCGAGCGATCCAGGCCGCCTCCACCATGAAGTCGTGACGCAGGCGACGACCGAACCCACCACCGATGCGTTCCAGGTTTACGTGGATATTCTTCTCGGAGATACCGAGCGTTTCCGCAACGAGTTTACGGCCTCCTTTTGGATTCTGCGAAGGCGCCCACAGTTCCAGCCGACCGGATTCATGGTACAGAGCCGTACAGTTTTGCGGCTCGAGGTTGGCATGAGAGACAAAGGGATAGTAGTAGCTCGCCTCGATGACTTTGACAGACGTGTCGAATGCAGCATCCACATCGCCATCCGCACGCAACGTCTCTCCGGCTTCCCCCAAAAGGGCGTCAGCCTCCTGCTCGTACGCAGCCGATGAATCGGAGTGATTGGTATCCCATTCGACACGCAGTTGCTCGCGAGCAGACTGCGCCTGCCACCAGGTCTCGCCGACCACTGCAACACCGGGCTGCAAGCCGCTCTGGTTATCGGTACCCTGCACGACGAATGCGTGCGTGACGCCAGGCAGATTGCGGACCTCTTCGACATTGGCGCTTCGGACCTTGCCGCCGAATGTCGGGCATTTTTCGAAAACCGCATACAACATTCCGTCCAGGCGGACATCGCAACCAAATAACGGTTGGCCCGTCGTGATCTTCCGGTTGTCGACACCCGGAACAAAGGTCCCCAGCAACTTGAATTCCGACGGCCGGCTCTTGAGCTTAAGATCCGCAACGTCGGGCACGGGCAACGTGGCTGCAACTGCCAGCAAACGCTCGTAGCGCGCAGCTTTTCCGGAGCCAGCGTGAATGACCGTTCCTTCCCTGGCCTCACACTCCGTTGGCAAAACATTCCAGTTCTTCGCGGCAGCAGCGATCAGCAACGAGCACGCCGCTGTTCCGGCGATACGCAGGTCGTCCCAGCCATCCGGGGTGCCCCGGCTGCCACCAATAGCCTGTCGGCCATAACGATCATCCAGCGGAGCCTGTTCGACTCTGACCGTTTTCCAGTCAACCTCGAGGCACTCGGCTACGACCATCGGGAATGCCGTCTTCACGCCCTGGCCTGCCTCCGGGTTCTTGCTGACGATGGTGACCGTGCCGTCGGTATCGATCCGGACATAGAGATTGGGAATCCAG
>JBFFOS010000174.1:0-4126 GCA_041574375.1 Woeseiaceae bacterium | reverse complement strand
CTCACAACAAGATGAACTCGGCAAGGCATTGCTCGAACGACTGGGCAGCGGCGCCGGCCTATGAGAGCTATATAAATGCAGGAACTCGAACAAGTAATCGAACATGCTTTCGATAATCGACAGCAGGGATTCGACAACCGGTCACAGGTCGAGGCCGCCGTTGAAGAAGCGATGACACTCCTCGATTCGGGCGAAGTGCGGGTCGCTGAAAAAAGAGACGGCGACTGGCACGTCAATCAGTGGCTCAAGAAGGCCGTACTTCTTAGCTTCGGCCTGACCGAAAACAAGGTCATTGAAAGTGGCCACAGTCGTTTTTACGACAAAGTACCAATGAAGTACGCGGACTATTCGGAAGAACAGTTCAAAGCGGACGGTGTACGTGTCGTGCCAGATGCAATTGTGCGCCGCGGCGCCTATGTCGCGTCCGACGTTGTGTTGATGCCGAGCTACGTGAATATCGGTGCCTACGTCGACAGCAGCACGATGGTCGATACCTGGGCGACAGTCGGCAGCTGCGCGCAGATCGGCAAGAACGTGCACCTGTCAGGTGGTGTCGGTATCGGCGGCGTCCTGGAACCCATACAGGCAGGTCCGACGATTATCGAGGACAACTGTTTTATTGGTGCAAGGTCGGAAGTCGTCGAGGGCGTAATTGTCGAACATGGCTCTGTAATTTCGATGGGCGTGTACCTCGGCCAGAGCACCCGAATTTACGATCGTGAAACCGGCGAGATAAGCTTCGGGCGAATCCCTGCCGGCTCAGTCGTCGTGCCCGGCAACCTGCCGTCAGCTGACGGGAACTATTCCTTGTACTGTGCAGTCATCGTAAAGCGAGTTGACGAAAAGACTCGTTCGAAAACCGGCCTCAACGATCTGCTTCGAAATCTGGATTGAAATCATGCTGACAGTCTATGGCATCAAGAGCTGTGACACCTGCCGCAGGGCTCGCAAATACTTTGCAGAAAATGACATCGAATTCCGCTTTCACGACGTTCGCGACGATGGACTCGATATCCAGATGCTCGAGCGCTGGTCCAGTCGCATCGAATGGCAGAAACTTCTAAACAGGAAGAGCCTGACCTGGCGAAAAATTCCTGATGTTGATCGCGAAGGCTTAACCAAGGATCGAGCGTTTGCGCTCATGCTCGATCAGCCAACCCTCTTGAAACGGCCGGTACTTGAGTCGCCAAAGTTCATGGCGGTGGGATTCTCGGAAAAACGATTTGCGGAGTTCTGGGTCAAAGCCAACGCATAACCAAGGTACCGGATTAGCCGATGCGGCCAGTGATGTAGTCTTCCGTCAGCTTGTGCTGCGGATTGGTGAAGATCCTGTCGGTCTCGTCGACCTCGACAAGCAACCCGAGGTGGAAATACGCGACACGTTTCGAGACCCGCGCCGCCTGCTGCATCGAATGAGTGACGATGACTATTGCGTAGTCCTCGCATAGCTCGTCCATCAAGTCTTCAATGCGAGCCGTCGCGATCGGGTCGAGTGCGGAACACGGTTCATCCATCAGGATAACCTCGGGATTCACAGCGATGGTCCGCGCAATACACAGGCGCTGCTGCTGTCCACCCGACAGGCTCGTACCGGGTTCATCCAGGCGATCCTTGACTTCGCGAAGGAGACCGGCGCGCTCGAGACTCGAATGCACAATCTCGTCCAGCTCTGCCCTGTCCGCGGCGAGACCGTGAATACGCGGGCCGTACGCCACATTGTCGTAAATGCTCTTTGGGAACGGGTTCGGCTTCTGGAACACCATACCGACACGTGCGCGCAGCGCGACCGGGTCCTGTTCCTTGCGGTGGATATCCTGCCCGTCAAGCGTGATGCGGCCGGTCACTCGTGCCGTCTCAATCGTATCGTTCATGCGATTCAGGCAGCGCAGGAAAGTCGACTTGCCGCAGCCGGATGGGCCAATCAACGCAATGACTTCCTTTTTACCGATTTCAAGCGACACGTGCTGGATCGCATGGTTATCGCCGTAGTAAACATTGACATCCTCGGCGACCATGAACGGATTATCGCTATGGATGTTTCCGACGGTTTCGCCGCCGAGCCCAGTCGCGCGTTTCGCCGGCTCCGCCAGCATGGTCACGGCGGCAGCGGTGTCATCCGCAGGCGCGTCAACCGCCGGAGTCGGGACCTGGTTGTCGTTGGAAAATTCAGTCATTGCTGTCATTCTCATTCAGGCTACCTGTCAGCTCAATCATTACGCTTACCATTTCCGTTCCATTCGCTTCCGCAATATGACGGCCGTCAGGTTCATGACCAGCAGGAACCCGAGAAGCACGACGATTGCAGCGGAGGTACGTTCGGCGAACGCCCGCTCCGGGCTATCCGCCCAGAGATAAATCTGCACGGGCAGTGCCGTTGCAGGATCGGTAAATCCTCCGGGCACATCAACGATGAATGCGACCATGCCAATCATGAGCAGCGGCGCCGATTCGCCAAGAGCGCGACTCATGCCGATGATCGCCCCTGTCAGCATGCCGGGCAGCGCCAGCGGCAATACGTGGTGAAACACGACCTGCATTTGCGATGCTCCCAGGCCCAGCGCAGCTTCACGAATAGACGGCGGCACGGCTTTTATCGAAGCGCGGGAGGCGATGATGATCACGGGCAACGTCAGCAAGGTCAAAACGAGCCCACCAACCAGAGGCGCCGAACGTGGTAACGCTGCCCAGTTGATGAATACCGCCAGGCCGAGGAGCCCGAACACAATCGACGGTACCGCAGCCAGGTTGTTGATATTCACTTCGATGAGATCTGACCAGCGATTACGCGGCGCGAACTCCTCAAGGTATATCGCGGCGGCCACACCAATCGGGAACGAAAGCACGATCGTCACGATAAGCATGTACAGGGAGCCCATGACAGCGCCCTTGATGCCGGCCAACTCCGGCTCGCGCGAATCACCGTTCGTAAACAATGCCCGGTTGAAACGCGTCTCGAGGCGACCCGCTTCCTGAAGTCTTCTAACCCACTCGACCTGCTTGTCGGACATCGGACGCAGGGACTCGTCGAGATTCGAATCGATGTTGCCCTTGATCAGCATATCGACGTTCGATGACGCCGGCACCCACAGGGTTTGTGTCGTCCCCAGGAGTTCCGGGTTCCCTGCTACCAGGTCCCGCACCTGGTAGCCCGCACCGATGCTGACTATACGGTACAGCTCACGTCGATCACTGCGGCTCGAGACCTCGGGCAACTCGGCCCTTAGCGCTGCACGGACAAGCCCATCGAAGTCCGCATAGGTGAGGTCGAGTTCGCCGCCAGGTGCAAGCACGTCTTCCGTTAATTCGATTTCCAGTTTGAGAAAAGTCTGCTTGAATGCTGTTGCACTCTGGGCAATCAGGGATGAGAAAAATACGCCGAGGAACACGATGCCCACGGCCGTCGCCAGCATGCCGGTAAACTTGAAAACAAGCTCCTTGCGGCGCCGGCGCGGCAGCCCTGCTTCGACTTTTTGCCTGGTCTTGTCGCGTCTACCCATAACGCCCCCTAGTCGTACTGCTCGCGGTACTTGCGCACCACGCCCAGGCCAATGACGTTCAGGAACAGCGTCACGATAAACAGCATCAGCCCAAGGGCAAATGCCGCCAGCGTCTTCGCACTATCGAACTCCTGATCGCCAACGAGCAGGGTGACGATCTGCACGGTGACGGTCGTGACCGCTTCGAACGGGTTCGCCGTCAGGTTGGCTGCAAGTCCGGCTGCCATGACGACAATCATCGTCTCGCCGATGGCGCGTGAAACCGCGAGCAGGATACCGCCGACAATGCCAGGCAAAGCGGCCGGCAGGATGACCTTTGTCATCGTTTCCGAGCGCGTGGAACCAAGACCAAGTGCGCCGTCACGCATTGCGGTCGGTACGGCGTTGATCGCATCGTCGGCGAGTGACGATACGAGGGGAATGATCATGATGCCCATGACAAGACCCGCGGCCAGCGCACTTTCCGATGCGACTTCGAAACCGACGGACTCACCGGCCCGTCTGACCCAGGGTGCAACGGTCAGCGCCGCAAAAAAACCGTAAACGACGGTCGGGATACCCGCCAGAACCTCAAGAAGTGGTTTGGCGATTCCACGAACCCGGGAACTCGAATACTCGGCCAGGTAGAT
>JBFFOS010000173.1:0-4195 GCA_041574375.1 Woeseiaceae bacterium | reverse complement strand
GTGCTTGGCATCTGCTACGGCATGCAGACGATGGCGGCTCAACTCGGCGGCAAGGTTGAAGCCTCGTCCCACCGCGAATTCGGCTATGCGGAGATCGAGCCGACTGAGTGCCGGCTGCTGCACAGCCTCAGCGATGAAGCCAGTCACGCGATGCTCAAGGTCTGGATGAGTCATGGCGACCGGGTTGAAGAGATTCCCCCGGGCTTTGTCGCAACGGCATCGAGTGCGAACTCGCCGCTTGCGGCGATGGAAGATGCCAAGCGCAATTTCTTCGGCGTGCAGTTCCATCCCGAGGTGACCCACACGCCGCAAGGCATGGAAATCCTGCGCCGCTTCGTACGTGACATTTGTGGTTGCTCCGGCGACTGGACACCCGACAACATTGTGGCTGACGCCATCGAGCATGTTCGCGAGCAGGTAGGCGACGGCAAGGTTTTGCTCGGGCTGTCAGGTGGTGTGGATTCGTCGGTTGTAGCGGCACTGCTGCACGAGGCGATCGGCGATCAGCTCGTCTGCGTATTCGTGGACCACGGCTTGCTGCGCCATCACGAAGGCGACCAGGTCATGGAGACCTTTGCCGAACACATGCACATCAACGTGATCCGCGTGAATGCGGCGGATCGCTTCTTCGGCGCGCTCGAAGGTGTCAGCGATCCCGAAGAAAAGCGCAAGATCATCGGTGGCCAGTTCATCGAAGTGTTCGACGAGGAGGCGCACAAGCTCGAGGGCATAGAGTGGCTGGCGCAGGGCACGATCTATCCGGACGTCATTGAATCGGCGGGCGCCAAGACCGGCAAAGCGCACGTCATCAAGTCACATCACAATGTCGGCGGGTTGCCCGAAAAGATGCGCATGAAGCTCGTTGAACCGTTGCGTGAGCTGTTCAAGGACGAGGTGCGCAAGATCGGGCTCGAGCTTGGCTTGCCGCGTGAGATGGTTTACCGCCATCCGTTCCCGGGTCCGGGTCTCGGCGTGCGCATCCTGGGTGAGGTAAAGCGCGAATATGCCGCGTTGCTGCAGCTCGCAGACGATATCTTCATCGAAGAACTGCACAAGCAAAAGCTCTACGATGAGACAAGCCAGGCGTTTGCCGTGTTCCTGCCCGTGAAGTCGGTAGGGGTCATGGGAGACGGGCGGCGCTATGACTATGTGATTGCATTGCGTGCTGTCGAGACGATCGACTTCATGACGGCACGCTGGGCGCGTCTGCCGTACGAGTTCCTCGAGCATGTCAGCCTGCGCATCATCAATGAAGTCGACGGCATATCGCGCGTAACCTACGATATTTCCGGTAAGCCTCCCGCAACGATCGAGTGGGAGTGATGTCCGCCGACTGGGCGCAAAAAGACATCGACTGCATGCAGGCTGCATTGGCGGAAGCTGCTGCAGCCGCGAGCGAAGGCGAGGTACCTGTCGGCGCGGTGGTAGTGATCGGTGGGGAGATCATTGCTGCGGGGCACAACCGGTCTGTTGCGGATTCGGACCCTAGTGGGCATGCAGAAATTGTCGCGCTGCGTGCGGCTGCGGACCAGTCCAAAAACCATCGCCTCGTCAATGCTACTCTTTTCGTCACGCTGGAACCCTGCGTCATGTGTGTGGGGGCTATAGCGCAGGCGAGGGTCGGGCGCGTGGTCTTCGGGGCCTACGACAAGAAAGCGGGTGCGCTCGGAAGTGTCGAGGACCTCTCCGATTCGCGGGCCCTGAATCATCGATTCGAGGTCAATGGCGGGCTGCTGGCGGACGAGGCAACCGCGTTGTTGAGGTCGTTCTTCGAATCCCGCCGCTAGGCGGTCTCTTCGGGCCCTTCCCCTGTGGCTGTTTCAGAATCAGGCGATTCTTCCTGTTCGGTCAGCCACTTGAGAATGTTGTAGTACGCGCGGATGTTATTCACGTACAGCACGGGTTCCCAGCCACGCGCGTAGCCATAAGGCAATTGCGTGTACCATTTCCGCTGTGCGAGCAGGGGTAGCGCTTCACTGAGATCGACCCATGAGTCGGGATTGCCGCCTAGTCGTTCGACAATCATGCGGGCGTCTTTTACGTGATTGAAACCGACGTTGTAGGCAGCAAGCGCCATCCATGTCCTGTCGGGTTCGGCGACCGTATCGGCCACGCGTTCTGTCTGACGGGCAAAGTATTGTGCGCCGCCGAGTATACTCGCCGTGGGATCTTCGCGATCTTCGATACCAAGATAGTCAGCCGTTGCCTGCGTCAACATCATGATGCCGCGTACGCCGGTTGGGGAAACAGCATGTGCGCGCCAATGAGATTCCTGGTAGCCGATCGCGGCAAGCAAGCGCCAGTCGACGCCCCAATCGGCACCGGCCGCTTCGAACGTTGCACGGTAGCGGGGCAGGCGACTTTCAAAATGACGGATGAAGTTACGAGTGCCAACGTAGTCGTATTTTTCTGTGTAGCCGTAGTAGCGATCGTTCACTCGGGCCAGCATTCCGGAATGCTCAGCCGAGATGATGAACTCATCCGCGCGTGCCAGCAGGGAATCGGCACTGCCTTTTGGAAACGCCCAGGCGATCTGGTCTTCGAGGTTCAGGTCCAGCGCGATGCGCAGGTCAGGATAGAAGTGACGCTGGATATTGAAGTCGGGACTGTCAGCGACCGTCAGTTCGACCTCGCCCATGGCGACTTTGGTCAGGAGGTCGGCAAACTCGACGTCAGCATTTTCTGTCCAGGTTAGTTCAGGGTGCCTGGCCTTCAGGTCCTCGAGAATATCGACGTGGCTGCTGGATGCGACAATTTCGATCGAACGATCGAGAATATCGTCGATAGAGCGCGGCCGCCCGGTTCCGAGCTTGTAGATAAGGTGCACATCGACTGAGTTATAGGGATGGCCGAAATTCAAATACTCGCGACGCGTGTCGGTGACGCTGAGACCGGCTGCCGCCATGTGCGCGTGCCCGGACAGGAGAAGCGGGAGTATTTCAGAAACGCTGTCGACCGACTCGATGACCAGTGAAACGCCCAGTTCTTTGGCGAACGCCCGCACAAGATCGTATTCGGGACCGGTCGGACCATCGGGAGTGATCGTATACGAGGTCGGACTGCGACGCGTGACGACACGAAGCTCTCCAGTTTCGAAAACCTGGTCGAGGATGGGTGGCGGCGAAGAGCAAGTCCCGACGAGTCCCGCCATAGTGATGATGAGTAACAGTCGCAAGTGCGGCTTCCCATATCCCTGAAGCGGTAATTATTGCATCTGCAAGCTGTGAATGGACCCTTGACATTCAGCCAATTGCTCACCAATATCTCGGCCCCACGCAGCGCTTCCCTCGGACGCCTGCTTCAGATTTAGATTAGACCATTGGAGAGGTGCCAGAGTGGTCGAATGGGCCTGATCGACAAAACGGCAGGGCCGTTTTGGACGCCGTAGGCGCCCCGCAGGGGCGAGAATCGCTATAGGGCGATTCGAGTCACATCAGGTGTACTGGCGTCCACAGGACGCCTGAGCAACAATTAGTCAGACCATTGGAGAGGTGCCAGAGTGGTCGAATGGGCCTGATTCGAAATCAGGTGTACGGTTCTCCCGTACCGTGGGTTCGAATCCCACCCTCTCCGCCAGGAAACAGAAATGGGCCCCCTTGAGGGGCCCATTTTGTTTTCTTGCCGAGTGCGGTATGGCCTTTTGAACCCTGTTCGACCGACGCAGCCGCATAGCGGCTAGTCGGCAGGGAGCTCGCGTAGCGAGCGAGCTGAATCCCACCCTCTCCGCCAGGAATTACCCGTTACTTACTTGATCGTAATGAGTCGCATCTGGTATTGGCCGTTGATTTCACGCATTGCTGGATAGTTCTTCTGTGCGTATGTCGTCGACTTGTCCGATTGCGCCTTGGTGTACTTGGCCATGAACTCATCGTAATTTGCCTTGTTCGGTGCCAGTGCCTCGGTATCGGCAAACTTGACCACGAGCAGCAGATTGAAATCGCCGCTGTCCTCGAGATCGCTACGGTATATCCACCAGTCTTCGATCTGGCCCAGTTCCTTAGAAATCTTGTTGCCTGGTATCCAGGTCTCTCGCAGGCCTTCCAGGTAGGCATCGCCCATATTCGAGTGGACCTTGACTGTAGTGACAGACCAGACCGCATCGCTGACGTCATAGTCTTTCCACGGATTGAGGTCGGCCACGGCGATACCCGATACAAACAGGCACGACAGCATGGCAATCATTGATTTTGATCGC
>JBFFOS010000172.1:0-4230 GCA_041574375.1 Woeseiaceae bacterium | reverse complement strand
GGCACGAGCTTGTAGCTGTCCAGGTAGACCAGTGCCGCCAGGAAGCAACAGACGGGAAGCAGGCCGAGCAGGGCGTGTAACACGAAATCCGCGATCATCGGCCGGAGTGTGTCAGAGTATTTTCAGCGACACCATGAATTCTTCGTCGAGCTTGCTGCTGTCGATAAAGCCCACTGCATAGCCGAAAGACAAGGTCATGTCGTAGCGGGAGTTGATCGTGAATTGGAAGTCGATCTGTGCGCCTGCACTTGCGGCCTCGACCTTCAATGCACTGTCATCCAGGTTGGTGGTCAGCGAACTCACGAACAGGGCCGGGCGCGCATAGGAAAGGTAATAGCTCGGTGTGCCCACACGCGAGAAGCGCCATGGCGGCAGGTTCCACTCGAGCATGCCCCGATAGAAATTGCGTCCCGGGATGGTGTTTAGCTCGAAGCCCGGGAATGCATAAAACTCTCGATAGCGCTTGACCTCCCCGCTGTCGACATAGTTGTTGCCGAATCCGCCGAAGAAGAAGTTTGCGAATTCATCGAGCTGATCTCCGAAGGCGGCGCCTGCCGCATTGCGGAACCAGATCGATGAGTTCCTTATCGGTAGCGCGAAGCCGAAGTCGAAGTTACCGCCGATCTTCGGGATAGTGTCGCCGTCGACATAATTGACCAGCCCTCCGAAACTCCACTTGATGCCCTTTTCTTCATCCACTGCGCCCAGAGAACGCCGCGTGTGCGAATACAGCAAGCGGGCATCGATGCTCGTGAGTTTGTCGATCGACGCTGCGATATCCTGGTAGCGGGGCAGGGCGTCGATGCCCGCGAAGTGATTGAGTTCCGTCTCCACGCTCAGCCTGCGCGGTTCGTCATATAGCAGGGTCTTATCGTAACCAACGAAGAAGCGCTTACCTTTGCGGCTTTGCTTCGTCGGGCCGAACATGTCGTAGAAGTCGGCGTTGTTCAATCGCGCGCCGAAGTTCCAGGTGCCCGCCAGCGGCGTGTTGTTAACCACGATGTGTCGATAGTCGATCATGATATTGGGGCGCTCGTCGGACGGCAGATCGCTGTCGATGCTGTAGGCGCCGGTAATGCCGAGAACGTCGAGACGGATTGGATCGGAGAAGTTCGCCTTGACGCCCAGCGATACGGAGTCCTTGTAGCCGAGAATAGTCGGGAAGATGGACTCGAGCCCCATGTTCTTGCGAGGCACGTACTCGCCGCGGTCTATGATGCGCGATTCCGCCGGGACGTCATTGCTCGAGTCGACCTGCCATTCCTCCAGCTGCGGGTGCCTTTTAACCGTCTCGGTCCCGAGAAACGTTACCGATGCCACATCCTCGAGGGGCGTCGCGGTAATCTTCGCAGGCTTGAAGCCTTCGCCCGAGTATCGAAATACGACCAATGTCTCGTTATCCAGCGGGATCGGCTGGAACATGCCGAGTTCGGAGTTGCTGACGGCCTGCAGGTCCCTTGTCGCCAGTTCGTAGCGGAAGATGTTCGACACGCCGGTATAGAAAGAACTGCCGAACAGGTAACGGCCATCGGGTGAGAAGACGAAACCCTCGGGTACGGCAAGGCCGAATTCGACGGTGTCGACCGGTTCGATCTCATTATTGAGCAGGTTTTCAATGCGATGGATGTGCAGCGCCTGGTTTCCCTGCACATCACCGAAGGATCCCGTCAAGTACTCACCATCGGGCGAGATATCGAGATCGTATGCGATCGTCCCGTAGGGGAACGCATGCACGAGATTCCATTCCTCGTAGGGATAAGGAATTCGTACCAGCGACACGTAGCCGTTCAGGTGTCGTATTCCCCAGATCGAGCGGTCGGAGCGGTTGTAGACGAGCTCGCCGATGCGCGCATCGTGCAGCAGCATGCGCGCCTTGCCCGTGTTGATGTCCAGTGCTATCAGATCACGGTAGGCGTAGTTGTCGGCCGTGTAGAAGACGGTCTCGGAATCGGCATCGTACGCGACCGAGGTCACGCGGTACATCATCGGCACCTTGATGTCTTCGAGGTGGCGTATCTTACGGGTCTCCAGCGAGTATTCGCCGACGTGGGCAACCACGCCCGGGTAACGTATGCCGGCAATGAGGCTGTTGCGGTTTGAATCGTAGTAAGCGCGGGAGACCGAGCCCAGGCCGCCTTCCGACAGGTCCTCGTACTCGGTGGTTTCGAACTGCCTGATCGACGCGAGATTCTGCTGCTGGAACTCGTGTTCCCAGTCGATCCACTCCTGCCAGCCGTCATTCAGAGGCTTGCCGAACACGCGCTCGAACTCCCTGATATAGGAGCGCTCGCTATCGTCGGTCCGCCGTACCCATTCGATGACCATCTCGGGCGAGTAGGCGTAGGCGAGATAAGTCATGAAACGCCCGCCATACAGGTAGGCATTCGCGCCGACCTGGAAATCGATACGCACGCCCTCGGCCACGAGACCAAGTGGGTCGTAGAAGTGCGCGTCGTCACGCACCATAGAGCGAAACATCATCTCGTCGTACGGTCCCTGGCCGCGGCCCAGACCGCCGGCCATCCAGGTTTCCATGAAGACGGCAATACCCTCGAGGAACCAGCGTGGGCTAGATTTCCTCGGCGCGGTCAGGTACTGGTAAAAGATCGTCTCCGGGTGCTTCGCGACCGGTAGCACCTTGCCGCCGAACAGCTTGCGATACCGAAGATCCACGCCGGCAGGCTGATCCGTGGTCGCGATATGGACCATCTCGTGGTTCATGATCGTGTACATGCGCTCAGCCGGCGCGGAGGTTTCGAACGTGAGGGGGAGCGGTGCGATATCGACGATAACGGAATTTGCGGGGACGGCGCTGGCGCCGGCATTGCCATAGTCGGCGAAATCGGTCAGCAGGATGGTGGTCTTCTCGCCCGGTTCGTAGCCGAGGATGCTGCGTTGGCGGTCAAGCGATCCGTGGAATGTCTGGATGACGCGGGGAACGAGGTACGTCTCCGTCGGATCGAAGTACAGGAGCCGCAGGTCCTCGGTCTCGACGTAACTGAGGCCCTGCGCGCAAACGGAAACGCTGGCGGTCGATCCGACCGCCAGCGCTGCCATCAGAGGTAGGCCACCCCGCATTCAGCAAGTCCGCACAAGTAAGATTATTGCTCCCGTGCCCGTTCGAAGGCTCGCTCACTCAGTGCCGCCGTTCGCAGTTGACTCACGAAGGCCGCGTTCCGCAGGTTGTCGCGGAAGGCCTCCACGTTCAATGCTTCATGAAGCGCATTGCTCTTCAAAGCCTCGAACAGCTGTTCCTGCCGCAGGGCTTCGTGCAAGGCATTGCTGGCCAGTGCGGAGACAAAAGCTCTATCGCTAAGATTGGCGCGGACCTGTTCGCTGGCCAACGCGTTGCGCATTGCTTCTGATTTCAGGCCCGCACGAACCGCTTCACGGCTCAGGGCGTCTCGGAGCGCGGCATTTTCGGCCGCACCAAGGAAGGCTTCGTTCGTCAATCCCGCACGGAAATTGGCGTCACGCATCGCTTCGAACACGTTCTCTGAAGCGATCGCATCGACATAGGCAGCGTCTACGAGCGCATTCATGATCGCTTCACTGCGTACCGCGTCGGCATAAGCATCAAACGTCATCTGTTCGTTGAAATTCAGGCCGCGCAATGCTTCGCCAAATTTCTCGCTGCCCAGGCGCTCGACGAATGCCCGATCCGCCAGTCTTGCCCGGAAATTATTGTCGCGCAGTGCTTCCTGCATGGCGTCCGAGGTAATGGCCTCCCGCGCCCGCTCGTCGGCAAATGCTGCCCGTACGTTTTCGCTTTTCAGCGCCTCCTGCAACGCGGCATCCGAGAGCGCGTCGTGGAGTTTCTCCGAACGGAGGCTTTCTCGAAGTTGATTATCCCGCAGCGCTTCGCGCACAGCAGCATTGTCCAGCGACGCACGCAAGCGGTCGTTGCTCAGTGCGCTCATCATGGCGTCGCTGGTCATTGCGTCGCGGAATGCCTTGTCGTTGACCAGGCGTTCGAAGGTGTCGGATTGCATGAAAGTCTGCAGTTCCTGGTCACCCAGCTGGATGTCATCTGCACCGGGCTGATTGGCGCGATACCTTTCGGCTGGTGCGACCGTGCCGGTCACTTCATCGTCCGTCGACATGTTGTTGCCGACCCAGACAACCGCAACCAGGACGACTGCCCCGATCAAGATGGGAATTGTTTTGTTGCTTGTAGCCATTTCCGTTCCCCTTGTGTCCCCTGATTCAGGACACTTCAAATATTTTTCC
>JBFFOS010000171.1:0-4371 GCA_041574375.1 Woeseiaceae bacterium | reverse complement strand
CTCATCGGACCACAAGCGTTTCCAGTTTTGTTATTAGGCACTTATGGCAAAGACGACGATAACAGAATTGACGGTCACCTTTCTAGGTATACGCAAATGCTTCAAAAGGGGATAAAAGCAAATACTGACCCCCCCGCGTTGCGTCTCGGCCGTTTGCCGAAGGCACTTTCCGCCGCATGGCCGGTCTGAACGCAATACGATCGAATTCCCAACCCGCACCGGAGCTGACCATGAAAAAAATCATCGCTTTCCTGACATTGGCATTCGTCGTCACCGCTTGTGACCGGCCGGCAAGCGAGGCCGAACCTGCAGCAACCGAGCCAGCACCTGCGGCAGCAGCCGTTGTCGAGCCAGATGTTTCCATTTACGCGGCAGCCGTCGCCAGCGAGACACGTCCCGAGGCGGACCGTGCCCGCGATGCCGGCCGTAATCCCGAAGCTGTACTCGAGTTCTTTGGCATCCAGCCTGGCGATATCGTCCTAGAGATGTGGGCAGGCGGTGGTTACTACACTGAGCTGCTTGCGCACGTCGTTGGCGAGAGTGGCAAAGTCGTTGCGCACATGAACACGCCGATCCTGCAGTTTTCGAGTGAAGAGCACACCATGCGGCATGCCGACAATCGCCTTCCCAACACCGAGATCCTGTTTGCCGAGAACAATGAGCTAACGCTCGAGGCCGACAGCTTTGATGCGGCCACGATAGTGCTCAATTATCACGACCTCTACTGGTTGTCAGAGGAGTACGGCTGGGTATCAATCGACGTGCCTGTCTTTCTCGCCGAGCTGTACAAGGCAATCAAGCCAGGCGGAATTCTCGGTATCGTCGATCACCAGGCGGTAAGCGGGTCACCGGCGGAAACGGGCGGCACGCTGCATCGCATTGATTCGGCGATCGTGATTGCCGAACTCGAGCGTGCAGGCTTTGTCCTCGAGGGTGAGAGCGACGTGCTGGCCAATGCTGAGGATGATCACACGAAGAGCGTCTTCGACCCGGAGATACGCGGGAAGACGGACCGTTACGCGCTGCGCTTCAGGAAGCCGGAGTAGGGCGCGCGCCGGTTCACTTTGTCAGGTCGGCAGGCCGTAGTACGTTCGCAACGCGATCCTTGTAGGCCATGTGACAGCCGAAGCAGCCGTCAATCATTCTCTGCAACTTGCCAATTGCCGCAGTTTTGTCGCCTGCTTTGGCGGCGGCGCCAATTTCCACGGCGAGACCATGCACATGCATGTCGAACTGTTTGAACGCCGGCATTTCTTCACCGAGCTCACGGGCAACGAGCTGAACCTGCTCCGGCGGAATGCGTGGATGAGTCGCAATGCCGGTCGCCCCGCGCTCAACCAGCTCGAGATCGTCCGTTAGCAAGCCATCCGCAATCTCGACGAGGTTGTCACGCAGGCCCTGCATGATGGTCTGTAGCGTTGTTGATTCATCCGTCAATGCCGGTACCGGCAGCAACAACAGCGCTATGGCAGTAGTTAATGGAGCGTTAAAGCGTTTCAATTCGGTTCCCCTTCCTCGATGAAGTTTTCACATTGTCACACGATTCGTACTGCAGTCTATGCAGCGTGTACAGTATCCGTTCACACAGGGAAATGAAGATCTATGCCAGGTTTGAATTCTCGTCTGCTATGTATAGTCACGCTCGTAATAGGCTCGGCAGTGCCGCAGCTAGTCTCTCCGCAACACGCCTGTCAACGTCAGCACGACGACAGCCGATAGCGCAGCGCCGGCGACAGCGTAGAGACTGTGTAACAGTAACCACAGCCAGCGCAGCGTCCCTTCCGGCTTGAAGCGGCAAACCTGGTCCTGGCCCAGGTCGATCACGGGCATTGCGGTGTCGAGGGCGTAGTGCAGCGGGTCCAGCCCTGGGCAGCCCAGCTCCGTCGAGTGTTGTGCGAGACCGAACGCGAACTGGTACGTTACGGCCTCGGGCGCGTTCTCGATTGGAACAAATGGCTGATCAAAGCCAAACAGCGCCGTCGCATACATCGCCGTGCCGAGCAAAACGAACACCAGGAATGACAGAACGGCGCGGCTCGTCGAGTAGCCGTGGTGACTGATGAGCATCAGAAGTCGGGGGAAAATTCGCGCCCAGGGTTTGTCGATGCCCGACGCGAGGCGCATGCGGATCTTCTCCACCGCGATGGCATCGGCTTCCCGAGTCTGGCCATGCTGGCGCAGTACCCGGGTTAATTGTTCGTAGGGCTGTGGCCGGAATCGCTTCCGGGTCGGCTGGCCATTCGGGAACTGGTGGCGCAACCAGCGAATACTCTGCTCGGTGATGCCCGCGGTTCCGACATGCCGGATACGCGAGTAGGTGGCACCGTCCAGGTCGAGAAAGCCGGGTGCAGGCCATCCCGTTCTGGCGTTCGCCAGGATGGTATTCAATTGCGCCGCGGTCAGCAGAAACCAACCTTCAACCGGCTCGAGTGCATCGTCGGCGGAGGTGGTGCCGGCTTCGGTTTTCAGTTTCCCGATATTTCGCAACCCCAGCGCGTTCGAGATGCGTATTTGTTGCAGGTTGGCGATTACGGGGCCGCCCGCCGCGAGCAGGCCCTCGTAGTCAGGCCCGGGCGCTAGCCGGGCATTCGTCATGAAGAAACTGCCGCCGACGATCGCCGTCAGGAAATTGATTCGGCCGCTGGCCTCGAACAGGTGATGCGGCTCGTCGCTGGAGCTCAGCGACACCGTTTCAACTTTCAGGTCTTCACAGTGCAGCGCACGTCCTTCCGGGTTGATCAGACGAGCGCCCTCGCAATTGAGGTCGCCCGTAATCTGTGAGGCGACAAAGGCAACTTCACCGAAGGCTTCGAATCGAAATCCGCCGGCCGGTTTCAGGCTGACGTTGCCGCCGATGGTCATGGACCGTGCACTCAACGCAAGCTGGTCCCGACCCTCCAGGAGGGCGCCCGCCAGCATGACATCACCGTCGACCCGGGTCCCGTCGAGCCGGACGACACCGGCGGCACAGAAGCGGGATGCCGGTGTGGAACTGAGTACGAGCCGACCGCCGATGCGCGCGTTGCTGAGATGAATCGAACAGGTGCCGACCTGGCTCAACTCGGATTCGTAGTCGCTGACACCGGAGAATTGCGAGCCGGAAAGATCGAGGTCCGCTCGCACACTCATGCTCGCCCCGATAAAGGCAGGCAACGAGCAATCGACGAGGCGTAAAACGAGGAATTCGGCGCCGCTCAGATCGACCGGTGAATCGAAATTGCAGGACAGGAACTGCAAAGCCGTGTTGCCGCTGTGCGCCAGTCCGGACGGTGACTGCAGCGGACCGATGATGTCTGCACCGCGTATACGCAGCGGGCAACAAAGCGCTGCCTGGGATTCGTGGGTGTTCGAAATCAGCGCCTGCAGAAATTCGGCGCGAAGCTGTCGTTGCGCTGCTGGTAAGGAAGAGAAGTCGGCAACCTGCCGGGCACTCAAAGCATCCAGTACACGGCGTTCCGCCTCGACTGAAGAAGGTGTTTGCTCGACCGACGACTCCGTCATAACAAAACCGCGTGTCAATATATGGCAGTGGCAACTATCATTACACAGGGCGCGCCGCCTTCAAAATATCGAACCAGTCGGCGTCGGCCACCAATCTCAGCCGCAGGGAAATGAAAAACTATGCCAGGTTTGAATTCTCGTCTGCTATGTATAGTCACACTCGTAATATGCCTGGGCCTCGTTGCTGGTTGTGCCGGGGCCGCCGAGACGGACCCGGATGGCAAGCTGTTCCAGCCATCCGCTGACCCTCTTGCCGATGTGCAGCAAGCGCTTGAACGTGCTGAGGATGGCGACCGCCTCGCACTGGTCGTTCTGGGCGCGAACTGGTGCCATGATTCACGCGCGCTGGCGTCGCGGCTGCACAGCCCGCCGCTGGCGGAACTGATTCAACAACACTACGAACTGGTTTTCGTTGATGTCGGATTTCTCGACCAGGGCAGGGACGTGGTGCAGCAATTCGGCGTGCCCCAGTTCTATGCAACGCCAACGCTGCTCATCATCGATCCATCGAGCGGGCAGCTGGTCAATGACGAGGACCGCCACATGTGGGCCAACGCCTACAGCGTCGACATGCCGTCGTCTGTTCAATATTTCGAGAAGTGGGCGACGACTGACTCGGTCACAGATCCTGCGGCGGATTCCCCAAAGCTGCAGCAACTCTACGCGGAGATCGATCAGTTCGAACAGCAACTCGCGGAGCGGGTGGCCGCCGGCTACGCGATTGTGGGTCCGATGCTGGAGGCCTACAAGGCTGGCAATGCGCCCGAGGAATTCGATGCGAGCTGGAATGAGTTACGCGACTTCAGGATGGCCATCCCGGACGATATTCAGGCACTCCGGGACGAGGCACGACGACGCGTGTCCGAGGGG
>JBFFOS010000170.1:0-4375 GCA_041574375.1 Woeseiaceae bacterium | reverse complement strand
TTATCGTAGGCGTTGTCCGAGTGGTAGGTCTCCCAGTAGCGAGGATAGCGGCCGCCGACGTTCAACGCGGTCAGCTGGATATCGTGTTTTTTCTCATTGGCTTTTTTAAAGCCGGCAGTCATATCGAGTACTTCTATTCGCAGCTCGAGCCCGGCTTTCAGTGCCTCCTCCTTGAGAATGGTCAGCACGTCGGTCAGCGTCGAGTAAGGCGTAGTCAGTGTGAACGAC
The DNA here is from genome assembly GCA_041574375.1 of Woeseiaceae bacterium. Classification (GTDB taxonomy): domain Bacteria; phylum Pseudomonadota; class Gammaproteobacteria; order Steroidobacterales; family Woeseiaceae; genus UBA1847. The sequence goes on along the minus strand of JBFFOS010000170.1, from coordinate 4,147 downwards.
AGCCGTTCACCGGCCGCGTTGCGAAGCACCCCGTCGTCACCGCGCTCGGAAAACCCTGCCTTGGCAAAGTGCTCCTGGGCGGCGACGATATCGTACTGCCTCGGCTGCAGCGTCGGGTGCGTCGTCTTACCGTAGCCGTCAGCAGAAGTGCGCATGCGGGCATAGTCGCCGCGGAAAAACTTGTCGATCACGAGCTGCCAGTTAGACGCGTGATGGATGCCGATGCGAACGTCGTTATTGTCGAGATGCGGCTTGGCCGTATTGATCCACAGTCCATAAGTCGGCCGAGGAATGTCATTGTAGAAGATGGCCTTCCGGATATAGCCGTTCTGCACGTCAGGGTCGGAATCCGGCAGCTTCTCGTACCAGAGTTCCGAGGTATTCAGGCGCAGCATGTCGATATCGCCGCGCTTGAAGGCCTCGAACGACTTGGCGTCGTCGCGAATCACGGTGAGCCGGACCTTGTCGGCATTGAAGCGGTTACGAAAAAATCTCTTGTCTTTGGCCCACCAGTCCTCGAGCCGCGTCAGCGTGATTGACCTCCCTTTCCGAATGTCCTCGTCCTTGATGATATAGGCGCCCGGTGTCGGCACGAATCGCCACTGGTAGCGTTCGACGTAGTCTTCACCAAGTTCTTTGTAAAAGTGCTGTGGCATCGGTGACAGTCCCAGCACTGCGTCTTCAAAGTGCGGCCGAATCAGCGGTCGCGTCATGGATATTGTGTAGTCGTCGTACTTGGTGATATTCGTGTACTGCGTTTTGTACCAGTTGTTGTACCAGGGTGCGACGATGTCTTCTGAATGATAAAAGAAGAACATGAACAGATAGTCGTCAGCCGTTATCGGTTCGCCGTCGGACCAGCGGGCATTCTTGTCGAGCCGGATATAGACCGTACGCTCCTCGGGCATGATCGCCCAGGACTCGGCCAGTCCGGGGTAGAAGCCGTCAGCCGTGGGATGGATGATCGCCATCGACGGCACCATGAAGTCGAGTATCCAGCCGCGAAACGGGCCGTTGGCATCGGGGCCCACTCGGCGAAGGGTTCGCGGAAAGTCGGCTACAAAATAATTGAACGTGCCGCCCTTTTTTGCATCCGGTGAGCCCAGGTCCGGTAAGTCCATGCCGTTTTCCCAGACCAGATCTGCGGGCAGATCATCCGGGGTTTTGAACGAGAAGAAGTCAGGGTTGTCCCGATAATAGGCCGCAACATCTGCACTGTTGTCGCGCTCTTCAAGGGCCTCGTCAGTAGCGTCGTCACCGCCGCAGGCTGCCAGCAGAAGCGATAGCGCGGCCAGCGCTCCAAGAGAGTTGATTCGGGTTCTCATAGTTTTCCCTATCGATACATCGTGAATTTTTTTGGATCAAATGACTCGCGTACGGCTTCGCCGATGAACGTCACCAGAGTCAGGATAGCGACTAGCGTTCCAAACGACGAGGTGACTATCCAGGGCGCGGTCCGCAGGGTGGAGAGCCCTTGTTTCAGCAGCTCACCGAGGCTCGGGGTCGGCGGCGGCAGGCCGAAGCCGAGAAAATCCAGGGCAGTTATTGCAGCTATCGCACCAATTACCGTGAACGGCATGAATGTTACGAGCGTCGATATCACGTTGGGCAGGACGTGCCTGAAAATAATACGCGTATTTGACGCGCCAATGATACGGGCTGCCGCCACATAGTCACGGGCCTTTTCCTTGTAGGTCTCAGTACGCATGTAGTAGGTCATCGATGTCCATGAGAACAGCACCATGACCAATAGCAGCACGGTAATCCGAAAGCCGACGCTCAAGGTGTCCGGGATCACCGAGAACACGATGATGACCATATAGAGGAATGGAATGTTCGACCAGATTTCGATCAGGCGCTGAAACAAGAGATCGAATGTGCCGCCGAAGAATCCCATCGCGCAGCCGACGGCTATGCCGACGAAGTAGACCGCACCGACAAAAGCGAAAGAAAATAACAGCGCGATCCGGATGCCATAAAACAGCCGTGCGAGAATATCCCGGCTGGTCGAATCGGTGCCCAGGTAATGCTGGGTACTCCACGAGGGGGCCGTCGGCTTGAATGCCTGGTCGCGAGCGTCGTTCTCGAACGGGTTATACGGCACCAGCGGCATCAGCAACCAGTTATCGCTGCCTTGCTCCTGCCACTGCGCACGCAGCGCGCGATAATCGACTTCGTAGTCGTAGTCCAGGCCGAAGTCAGTGCCCGGATGAAACTTGGTATAGGTTGGGAAATACCAGTCGCCTTCGTAACTGACGAACAGCGCGCGGCTGTTGACGAGCAACTCACCGAACGCAGTAATGACGACGACGATGGCCACAGCGAGAAATGAATAATAGCCGCGCTTGATCGCTTTGAAGCGGCGTACCTTTTTCGCAGTTTGTGGGTTTAGTCGAAACATCGGATTATCAATTCAGGGTCAGCGGAAACGGATGCGGGGATCGACGAGCGCAACCAGGAAGTCGGAAATGATGTTACCGATCAGGAGCAGGAAGCTGCTGAGCAGTACGATACCCATGACGACCGGATAATCGCGATCGACAATCGAGGTAAGGCCGAGCAGACCGAAACCGTCGATGTCGAATATGGTTTCGATCAGGAACGAACCGGATACGAGCAGCGTTATGTTCTGGCCGAAGGTCGTGGCGATCGGAATTAAAGAGTTGCGCATCGCGTGACGGGTTACCGCCTTGCGAAAACTGACGCCTTTGGCAATGGCGGTGCGCATGTAGTCCGCAGCCAGATTGTCCATCAGGTGATTCTTCAGGAGCAGTGTCACGAGCGCAAAGCTGCCGACCAGGTAGCAGATTAGCGGCAGCACGGAGTGGCTCGCGAGGTCACCGATTTTTGCCCATAGCGACAGGTCGGCGAAGTCGTAGCTGACAAACCCGCCTATTGGAAACCAGTCGAGTCGGACTGAGAAGTAAAGCAGCAACAAAGAGCCCAGCGCATAGCCGGGTATTGCGTAGCCGACAAAAATCAGGATGGAGGTGATGTTGTCGACCACGGTCTTGTGGCGAATCGCCTTGAGAATTCCGAGCGGAATACAGACGGAGTAGGTAATGATCAGCGTGACGATACCGTAGTAGAGCGAAACCGGAAACCGATCCGAAATGACATCCCAGACAGGCTCGTTGTACCGGTAGGAGTCGCCGAGATCGCCGCGCACGACCTTGCCCAGCCAGACGAAATAACTTTCGAGGACAGGTTTATCGAAACCGTAGTATTCCTTGAGTCGTTCGAGCTGCTCGTCAGAGATCGCCATATCCTGACCCGAGGTCATGCTCGTTGTGGTGCCGCCGTCGGAGCCCATCATCTGCATCTCCATGATGGCGCGCTCGAGCGGTCCCCCGGGCACGAGCCGGGTTATGGCAAATACAATTATCGTGACACCGATCAGCGTCGGCGGGATCAGCATCAGGCGACGAAGAAAATAGTCCCGCATCAGGCAGCCATTATCGAAAAGTGCCGCGTCGCGGTGTGCGGTGCTTTTGCCCAGAGCTGTGCGTTTTTTGCCTGTTTTTATGCAACTCTACGATCCCGTTGGCGCTTTGCGGATAGGCGCCGCTTGCAAACGAACGCCCCACAATAACGCAGTCGCCCGATCCAGCAAAGACCGTGCATTCTATCCTTAACCGGGTGCGTGTGGTCACCGTATTGACCTCAATCTTCTCCCGGCAGCGCCAAAAAACGGGGCAGACCCGTGAATCTGTGGGAAACGAAATCTGACCGCTGTTTCGGCCTTTCGTTCGCGATCTGACATTTCGCCAGCCAGCGGCGCTGGCCGAGTTCCAGAAATCGACGGAGGTGGCTCTTTACCCGTTCGGCGTCTGGTCCGTGAATTTTTCCAAGCCAACGTCCCCTTATCAAGCATCAGGGCAGGTTTACTCTCTGGTGATAATAAACCTGCCCCTTATGTCGTGGCGGAACTTATTCGGCCTCACTCATGATGATCATTGTATCCATCTTGACGCCATCCTCGGCTGCTGCCGCCTGGCCTTCCTCCGATGCAAGCATCGCTTCGAACGCAGCCATGTCGTTGATGGCAATGACGAGCCCGGTCAGGTTAGGGTCGGCGGCATTCTGGAACGTGTGAACGTGAGCCGCGCCGTTATCCCTGAACAACTTGTGGCGGCTGTCTTCGCCG
>JBFFOS010000169.1:0-4540 GCA_041574375.1 Woeseiaceae bacterium | reverse complement strand
TGTGGCCTGCGAGCCACAAATCTGCATGGAGCGGATTGGGACGCCCGCAGTGCGCCGGCAGGGTACAGGCCATGGATGGCCTGTATCCATCAACCACCGGCACGCGGATTTTCAGAAATCTAAGTAGTCGATTCGATTTATATTTTTCAATAAGTTACCGGGGCGCCCGTTGTCTGATTTGCACCACTGTGCATAACGATGCACAGCTGATACACGCAGAACTCACGCAAGAAATTTTTCAATTTCTGTAACACACCCTAGATCAAAGCACTCATGCAGGTACAGTAGAGTACGTTCATCCAGAGTCAGCTCTTGGACATCAGCGCTCTAATCGCTCAGCGCTACCGATCTGCCTCCGACCTTAATTGATAAAGTGCAGATGATCGCGAAAATTGTCGGCGCCGGCAGACTCGTCGGTATCCGGCCGCACGGCAAGTACATCGAGGACGTCTCCCACATGGTGGACTTCATCGAGCATGCGACAGAGATTGCCGACATCGATCATATCGGTATCGGTTCGGACCTGCGCGGCACGTCGGCGGTCAGTCGGGGCTTCGGGAAAGGAGCCAACTTCCGCGTAATCGCGATGGAGATGCTGAAACGTGGCCGGGGCGAAGACACCGCCGACAAGGTCATGGGCGGCAACTTCTTCCGTGTCTGGTAGGCGGTTGCCGCGAACAAGACACCCGGGTTGGCAGAAGCACCGTCGGCTTTGGGTCGATTACCATGAGTACCTAGCGCCTGTTATGGCGCCGGGAGCTCTTCATAATGCGATCGGGTCGCTAGTGAGCACAGCACCCCGGTTCCTTGCCGATCCATAACCAGCTTCATCTGACAGGCTTCAGGATTCCTTCAGGACCCGAAACTTGAGACGCGCTTCTCCGCAGCGACTTTATCGTCCGCCACGCGAACCTTGAACTTGTATTCACCGGGCTTGGCAGGCCGGTTACACCGCCGGGCGATACGTTGAGATTCTCAGTCACACGGGAAGTGACATCGATAAAGCTCCACCTGACCCGCAGCGTGTCGAGATCTATTGTCGAGCCGGTGGGCGGCAAGAAGCGCATTTCGACTCGCACCGGGGGCAGGACATCGCTATCTTCCGGCTCGTCGATCGTAATGATCGGACCACCAGGGACGCGACCGCGCTCGATCACGTCGCCTTCGCCGCAAAGCAGCTGAATTATCGCTTTCATGGCACCTTGTGAATCGAAACGACAGGCGCAGGCCCTGCGCAACCGCATCCTTTGATCGTGGAACACGACCGGGATTCGTAAGGCAACTCCGTTTGCAGCAGCAGGTCTTGTCCTGAGGCCGGCGATGACTATGTTAAATCACGACGAGCTTTCGGAGCGTAAAGTGCTTGTTCACGCTGCAAATAGCGTATCCGCCGCGGTTTCTTCTGGCGTTATGGGCGGATACCCGGCTCAAATTATGGTATAATCGTCGAGGTTTCGCGTGTTTCATTCGGAACCCCTAGAGCCGCTTGCCACAACTATATCAAGAAAAGCAATGGCTGAGCGAATACACATCAAACTGCCGGTTTTGCCTCAGTGGCTGTTGGTAATCAACAGTGCGGTTCTCTTAGTGTTTTCGAATGTAGCGTTCAGTGCGGAGCGAGTTGCCCTCGTCATCGGCAACAGCGCCTACCTGGAGTCCCCACTACCCAATCCCGCCAACGATGCGCGCCTCGTTGCCACCACCTTGCGGGGTCTCGGCTTCGACGTTGTCGAACGCATCGACGCAGACCAGAAGACAATGAAGCGCGCCATCCAGGATTTTGGCGATCGCGTGACCGCGTCCGGTCGCTCGACTGTCGGGCTTTTCTATTACGCGGGCCATGGGCTGCAGGTCGCAGGCGAGAACTATCTCGTACCGGTGAACGCCGATATCAGGCGCGAATCGGACGTCACGATCGAAGCCGTAAATGCAGCAGCCGTGCTGTCCATTCTCGACTACGCAAAAAACGACCTGAACTTCGTGATCATGGATGCCTGCCGTAACAATCCCTACGCTCGCAGCTTCAGGTCCGGTGCGCGCGGTCTTGCCCGCATGGATGCGCCGCGCGGTACGTTGATTGCCTACTCGACTTCGCCGGGTGATGTGGCTATGGACGGTACCGGAAATAACAGCCCCTATACCGAGGCCCTCGCAGCGGCCATGCAGCGGCCCGGCCAGCCGGTCGAGCAGATGTTCAAGCAAGTTAGGCGCCAGGTTATGGCTGCAACGTCGGATTTGCAGGTGCCCTGGGAGTCGTCTTCCCTGACGGGTGATTTCTTCTTCAATTCCGCCGGCGGCAACGTTGCCGTTGCAGCGGCAAACAGCGCGGCTGAGTATCCAGCAAACAATTCGGCTACGGCAACACCCGTAAGGTACTCTGGTTCATCGCAAGCCATGCCGTCGATGTCGGGCTCGCAGGGCTTTTACATCGAGGGTGTCACGCGAGCCGGATTCGGGAAATTCGAAGGCAAGACCGTCATCGAAGTGACCGACGTACATTCCGGATCACCGTTTACGCCCAAGCTTATGAAAGGGGACGTCATCCACACCTTCGAGGACGCCAGCCTCGAACCGGATGCGGACCTCGGTCAGTTACTCGAGGCGACACTGTCCGCGTCAGGCGGGTCGGCGCGCATTGAATACATGCGGCGCAACCGAAACTACTCGATTAACTGCAAGCGCGGAGTCAGGTTCGACAGAATCAACTGCCGATAATCCCGAATTCGAATAACAACAAGAAGGATGGAATATGCGCGAAACTAGTAAAGCTAGTCCAATCCTGAATACCATCGTATCTCTTGTGGCCATGCTGGCCCTCACAGTAATCCCGGTATCGGAAGCCCGGGCAGCCGGTGGCACGCAGAAAGTCAAGATTGACCTCGTGGTCCCAGCAAAATATCCCGAGGTGGCTAGGCGGCCTTCGGTCGTCGTCTTCGACTTTGCGCCGCTCGAGGAGACGGATACGTCCGTGGGAGCCGCATTTGCAGACACGCTGCGTGAGCGCCTGCAGGACGCGCGCGTCAATAAAGAGCCCGTGTTTCTTCTCCAGGCAACTTCCGGCGGCGCGGTGTTCGACGCACAGAGTGCGGTCTCTGCAGCTATTGCCCAGGGTGCCGATGCCGTCTACTACGGCACGATCAAGGGAGGCGCACTTCCGGTCGAGGACTACAGCGAGACGCGCAAGAAATGCCTGGACAAAGATCCATTCGGCCTGAAATTGAGCATTGGCAAGTGCAAGAATTACAGGGAAGAGGTTGTAGCCTGCAAACGCCAGACTGCGGCGTTCGATGTTACGTTGCGAGTTGCGGACGCGAGGACGCGCGAAGTGATCTACGAGAAGCTCGTGACGCGAACCAAGACCGATTCCGCCTGCGAGGGTGACAATTCAGCCGGTCTCGCTGACCTGATCCGGGCCGCGGAGAGTGGCAGTTTCGAAACTGGGGGTACGATAAGCGGAATGTCGGTAACGCTGGTCAACCAGATCCGTGAAGAAATCGCCGACGAAGTCCGCGATGACGTCGTGCCACGGACAGAAGAGGGCACGGTTCTCCTCAAGCGCTATTCACGCAACCAGGGTGGGCCTGCGCCCGCGACACGCGAGGCGAAGGATGCCGAGAAGCAACTGCAGCGGCGCTTCGACGCATCGATAAAATGGGCACAGCGGGGCAGATGGGACCGGGCTTGCGGCGACTGGTCGGCCATGCTCGAGGTAAATGCCGATAACATTGCGCTGCTCTACAACCTTGGCATCTGTGCCGAAGCGCGCGGTGACGTTGAAAGAGCCGTAGTGCTGTACATGCAGGCGAGTGATATGTTGTTCGAGCCGGACGATATCGTGCTCGATGCGCTCGACCGGGCCGAGCTAGCGCTCGAGACTACGATGTAATCGATCCGCGCCGTCACTTAGTGTTCCCTGGACTGAAGCACGTCTTCGCCAAGCGAATCCCAAGCCCCGACCAGGATTGATTCCGACCACGGAGTATTGCGCCTGACGGAGTAAAACAGGTGTCCGCTACCCTCGTCTTCGATCAGGCGCATGAAATCCAGCTGGATTTCTCCGGAGGCGGGTTCGTTGGCTAGCAGTAACCGGAGTTGCTCCAGACTCCCTATCTCGATGCCGTCGACGCGCACCAGGTAGTCGAAAGGAATCAGTCCTTCCCCGTCTGCGTCGGTACCGCCAAGGAGGCTGTGAACCATGATACCCGGACCGGCATCGACTGACCCCCAATCGCGGAAACCGGAGTCTGCAAACAGGATCCCTGCAAAGTACAAACCCTGGCGTTCTAAGATCAACGATGTGGGCGAGAGCCGACCCAACAGTTCCATGTCCTCGCCGTCCCGGCTTATAGAAAGCACTACGCTGTTGAGTGAACCCCGGAGTTCGTGCAGCAACTCGCTTTCGGTGTCGACAGGCATGCCGTTAACCGCCAGTATCTGGTCTTCTGCCTGCAGCGAGAGCAGTTGTTCATCCAGGAAGGTACGAGCAACCGTAAGCCGGTTCTGTGCGCCCCGGACGTGATAGAAGACGGTATCGAGTCGA
>JBFFOS010000168.1:0-4553 GCA_041574375.1 Woeseiaceae bacterium | reverse complement strand
CATGCGTGATGTGTTCGACGCCGGCCTCATCTGGGTACAGGAATCGGTGGTCTGGATGCACGCCGTCGTCTTCATGCTCGGGGCGGCCTACACTCTGCATGCAGAAGAGCACGTGCGCGTGGATATCTTTTACCGAACCATGAGCGAGCGCCGTCGCGCGTGGGTAGACCTCATCGGTGTGATCGTCTTCCTGATGCCCTTGTGTACGTTTCTCGCCTGGGCGTCCTTCGACTTTGTTACCCAGTCCTGGAGCATCGGTGAATCTTCTCGCGAGTCTGGTGGACTGCCGTATCCATTCGTTCCGCTGCTCAAGTCCGTACAGCTGCTCATGCCAATCGCGGTTTCCCTCCAGGGCCTGTCGCTGCTCGTCCGCTCGGTCAAGACGTTGCGGGGCGGCTGACAATGGAGTGGATTGCTGCACTGTTATTCTTTTCGGTCGTGCTGGTATTGCTGGCCGGTTTCCCCGTTGCGTTTTCGCTTGGCGGTACCGCGCTGATTTTCGCTGGCATCGGCATGCTCAGCGGCAACTTCAATGAGGCGCTGCTGCTCGGCTTGCCCAACCGCGTTTACGGCATCATGACCAATGAAACGCTGGTCGCCGTTCCGCTGTTTGTCTTTATGGGCGTTACGCTGGAGCGCGCTCGTATAGCAGAAGAGTTACTTGAAACGCTGAGCGGGCTATTCGGCACGCTGCGCGGTGGCCTCGGCATATCGGTAACGCTCGTCGGCATGCTGCTTGCGGCAAGCACCGGTATCGTCGGCGCCACCGTTGTAACGATGGGCCTGCTTTCGTTGCCGACGATGCTGAAGCGCGGCTACTCGCCGGAGGTTGCGGCCGGCACGATCTGCGCGTCGGGCACTCTGGGCCAGATCATTCCGCCGTCGATCATTCTCGTCATGCTTGGCGACGTAATGACCACCGCGTATCAGCAGGCACAACTGGAGATGGGCGTCTTCTCGCCCAAGACGGTATCTGTCGGTGATCTGTTTGCCGGCGCCTTGGTTCCGGGCCTGCTTCTCGTATTGCTGTACGTGCTTTACATTCTCGGCATTGCCTTCCTGAGGCCGGATGCCGTTCCTGCGCACCGGCGAGAGGCGGGCGAAGCCGTCACCGTTGCTCAGGTGATCAAGGCATTGGCGCCACCGTTAATACTGATTTTTGCCGTACTCGGTTCCATCCTTAATGGTTTGGCGACGCCAACCGAGGCCGCCGGTGTTGGCGGCATGGGGGCCTTGCTGCTCGCAATTACCCGGGGTGGACTGAACCTCGAACGCCTGCGCGACATCATGCGCGCAACCCTGCGTATCAGCAGTATGGTCTTTCTGATTTTGATCGGTGCGTCAATCTTTTCTCTTGTGTTCCGAGGATACGGCGGCGACGACGGTGTGCGAGCAGTACTCGAGGCGCTGCCCGGTGGGGTCATCGGTGCAGTTATAGTCGTCATGGTCGTCATGTTCCTGCTCGGCTTCGTTCTCGACTTTATCGAAATCACGTTCGTGGTCGTGCCGATTGTCGGGCCGGTGTTGTTGGCGATGGGTATCGATCCTGTCTGGCTTGGGATCATGATTGCGATCAACCTGCAGACTTCATTTCTGACTCCACCCTTCGGGTTTGCGCTATTCTATTTGCGCGGTGTCGCGCCACCGTCGGTGAGTACCGCACAAATTTATCGGGGCGCAATTCCGTTTGTCGCCATTCAGCTTCTGGCGTTACTGATGATTGCCGCGTTTCCGGATCTCGTCACCTGGCTGCCAGGGAGAATATACGGACCATGAAAAGTCTAATCACCGTTTTGTGCGGCCTGTTCGTCGTTGGGTGCGCAGCGAGCACGCCGGAGGGTACGGCGCTCAGCGACGGCAGTATCAGCTATACGGTCACCTGCGAGAAAGATTGGTCCTCGTGCTACGGCGCGGCGAGAAAGATCTGTGGCGGTAATAATTTTGAAGAGCTTGACCGCATGGCTGATGCCACAGTGATGTCGGGCGGGCAGCTGGCGCATCGCAGTACCCAGGACAGCGGGCATGAGACCCCGGTTTACACCCAGGTTTCCCGGGAAGAGGCGTTCAGGCGTGTACTGACTATTCGCTGCACGTCCGATTGACGGCCCGTGCGAGCTTGTCCACCAGCTCCTCCTGCTCGCTTTCGCTGAGGATATACGGCGGTGCGATCAGCACGTGATCACCAGATCGCCCATCGATCGTTCCTCCCATTCCATAGACCATAAGGCCTTCACTCATGGCTTCTTTCTGCAGCCGGTTGTGCGTCTTGGCCGCCGGATCCAGCGGCTCTTTCGTTGCCCGGTCTTTGACAAACTCAATGCCTATGAACAATCCACGGCCGCGCACATCGCCGACGTTTGGGTGATCCCCGAGCACGGCCCGCAGTCTCTGCTGCAGTGAGGCGCCGCGTACTCGAACATTCTCGAGCAGATTTTCGCTTTCAATCGCTTGCAGCGTAGCGAGCGACGCAGCGACCGCCGTCGCATGGCCCATAAACGTATGACCGTGTTGAAAGAAGCCGGTGCCATCACGGATAACGTCGATAATCTGATCCGTGCACAGCACTGCGCCGACGGGCTGATAACCCGCCGCGAGTCCTTTGGCCATTGTGACGATATCGGGGCAGATACCTTCCTGCTCATAGGCCATCATGGTGCCGGTGCGACCAGTTCCACACATGACCTCATCCAGGATCAGGTGAATGCCATGCTGATCACAGATTTCTCGTATACGTTTGAAGTATCCGGGTGCCGGCGCGACTGCGCCCGCTGTTGCGCCCACAACCGTCTCGGCGACGAACGCCGCAACGTTGCCCGCACCCAATTCGTTGATTTTGTCTTCCAGTTCATTTGCCGCACGCAGTGCGTACGACCCCAGAGATTCATGGTCGCGCTGTTCGCGATACGCAAAGCAGGGGGCGATATGGTTGCCAGGCACCATGATGGGTGCATACATCGCGCGGCGCCATTCATTGCCACCCACGGAAAGCGCGCCAAGCGTGTTGCCGTGATAGCTCTGCCGTCGAGCTATGTACAGGTGCCGGTCCGGCTCGCCCGCCTCCACAAAGTACTGGCGCGAAAGCTTCAGAGCCGCTTCGATCGCCTCGGACCCTCCGCTCAGTAACAACACCTTGCCCATCCCCGGCGCATTGGTCACCAGTCTTTCAGCCAGCATCTCCATGGCGTCACTACTGAAGAACGACGTGTGCGCGTAAGGCAGTGCCTCCGCCTGCTTGCGAATGGCATGAATGACGTTCGGGTGGTTATGACCCAGGCAGGACACGGCGGCGCCGCCGCATCCATCGAGATAGCGATTGCCGTCGGCGTCGATGACATACACGCCGTCGCCTCGCACGGCATTGGGCGGGCGCACTAGCAGGTTGCGGTGAATTGCATAGGTCATCGGCTCTTCCTGTTTCGTTGGGCCTACCAGTAGGCACTGATCTTTGACAGTTGGATTTCGGCCTCCCTGGCAATGCGGACAGCGTCACCGCCCTTTTTCGTCACGAGCAGCGTTATGAGAGCCTGTGTCACGGCAAGCGCGCCTATAAACGAGTGATAGAACGAGGCCGATTGATTCCGGGTAATGATCGTGTGGCCCGCTGCGCTCGCGACAGGTGAAACCGCGTTGTCGGTAATGGCAACGATCCTGGCGCCTGCCTCTGCCGCATAGTGGACGGCGTCGATGGTCAACTGTGTATAGGGCGGGAAGGATATGACGAGCAGGCTGTCTTCATCGCCTATGCCGCTGAGCTGGTCTGCAAAGATTCCTGCTCGTGTATCAACCAGCCGACTGTTTTCCTGAAACAGTTGATACGCGTAGTAGAAAAGAAACGCCGGGCCGTAGGCGCCGCGTAATCCGAGCACATAGACGCGACGAGATTGATGCATCGTCTCCGCCGCTTCCATCAGCGCAGGGTAATTGTAATGGGAGAGCGTTCCCTCGATGTTCGCGATTTCCCGCGTGCGCAATTCCGACAACAGCTCTTCATGATCTCCCCCGCCACGCTGTTGCGCGCTTTCCACGCCGCGTGCGAACTGCGGCTCGATCTTGCGCAAACGCTGCCGAAACGGCTCACGAAACCGCCCGTATTCAACAAATCCCAGTCTCTTGCTTAAGCGGCTGACGGTGGCCGGCTTGACGCCCGCGCCTTTGGCAACCGTCCTCATCGAATTCAATCCCACGTCTTCGGGGTTCTCGAGGATGAACTTGGCGGCCTTTTTAAGCTCGGGCGTCAGGCCGCTGTAGGACTCCACGATGAGTCGGATCGTATCCGTGTAATGGCGCGTCATCGCCACAAATGAAACAAATGATTCATATATCGAATATACTGGCTCATTCGTTGCAATAAAAGGGCCTATGGGCTACTTTTGTAAGCGAAAGTCATAAACATAGCGACGCATTTCGTGTCGCACAAAAATCACTCATTCTTCGATTAAGGGGGAAATCCATATGAAGAAGAGATCCGTTTACTTTGGCGTTTTGTCTGCGCTGCTCGCCACCGCCGGGCTGTCGTTCCAGACCGCCAGCGCTCAGGATGGTGACGACGAGTT
>JBFFOS010000167.1:0-4592 GCA_041574375.1 Woeseiaceae bacterium | reverse complement strand
GGCCGAGACGATCCGGGGCTTCAATGGCATCGTCAACGGCGACTATGACCACATACCGGAGCAGGCCTTCTACATGGTTGGCACGATCGACGAAGTTGTCGAGAACGCCAAGAACTTCCAGTAGGAAGGGTCATCAGGCCCGAACAGGTTCGTGTCTGAGTCCGCTCCTACAGAGGAACAGAAATAATGGCAACGATACAAGTAGACATCGTATCCGCAGAAGGCGAGATCTACGCCGGCGAAGCTGCGATGGTCTTCGCACCCGCAGCGATGGGTGAAGTTGGCATCGCACCGCGTCACGCGCCGATGCTGACGATGCTGAAGCCGGGCGAGATTCGGGTTCAGGATGCCGACGGGAACGAAGAGGCGTTTTACATCACGGGCGGCATGCTCGAGGTGCAGCCAAATCTTGTGACGGTGCTGGCAGATACCGCCTTGCGCGGCGACCAGCTTGATGAGGCGGCGGCACTTTCTGCTCAGCAGGAGGCCGAGAAAGCGCTCGAAGGCGCGTCCGAAGAAACCGATGTTGCTCGTGCGCAGGCCGAACTTGCCGAAGCGCGTGCGCGTTATCGCGCTGCCCAGAAGCTCAAGGGCAAAGGCTAGGACACACGCCGTGTGTAATGCGAAAAGGCCGCCCAAGGGGCGGCCTTTTCTATGGTGCCAGTCACCTCATTCTTGCCTCATTCACCCGCCCGGGACCGCATTATCCCCAGCCGGTTTTCGAATTTGACCTCGTTGCCGTCGTGATCGACCAGGCCGCGCGGCGGATCAATCTCCTGTGTCAGCGGCGTTACGACCAGCATAACGACCACACACGAAACAAAGCCGAGCAAGTCGGCCGGGAGCCCGGCGGCGAAAGTCGAAACGGCGAGCCAGGTGGCAATACCTGCCGACATACCGGACAGTGCTCCGGCGCGGTTTGCTTTTTTCCACCACATGCCGAGGATGAACGGTGCGATAACCGCTGCCAGCATTAGGACGTTGGCGTCGAGTACCGTATCGAATACGCTACCCGCGTTCAGCGCAAACGACACGGCGAGAAACCCACCCACCGGAATCGCAAGCCGAATTACCATGAGCTGCGTGCGCTCCGAAGGGTTCCGCTTTATCAGCGGCAGAATGTTGGTGCCGAAAACCGTTGCCGCAGCGAGGATTGCGCTGTCGCATGAGCTCATGATTGCGGCCAGCAAGGCGCCAACAAAAACCGCGATTGCCACCGGGTGAAGGTGTTCGAGTGCAAGCGCCGGGACTACCGACTCCGAATTGGCAAGGCCCGGCATCGTGACGCTTGCAATGATCCCGAGCATCACGGGAATCATGGCAAAACCGACGTAGCTGATAGCTGCTGCGTAAAAGGAATTCTGAGCAACCTGTTCACTCTTTGCCGACATGGCACGTTGTAGTAACGACTGCGACGCGATGTCGGCAAAGCCGAAGATGAGCCAGGCGCGCAGGTAAAAAAGCCAGCTGTCGAGAGAGTGCTCGTGTGGAATCATGCGGAACGTGCCCTCGGGCAACTGCGCGGCAATCGGCGCCCACCCGCCCGTGTCCACCAGGACCACAACCAGCAACATCACAAGGCCAATGGCAATGATGCTCATCTGTACGAAGTCGGTCAGAGCGACGGCGAACATGCCGCCAATCGAGGTATACAGGATGACTACGAATGCGCCGCCGATAATGCCAACGGCCAGCGGCACACCCGTCAGAGTCTCAAAGATAACGCCGAACGCAATCAGCATCCCTGCAACCCAACCGAGACTCGATACCATTGAGGCAAAACTGCTGATGATGCCGGCGCTCAGTCCGAAGCGCTGTTCGAGGATCTCGATGAAGGAAAACAGGCGCAGGCGGCGAACCAGGCGAACAAAAAACAGCCCGATCAGGACCAGCGCCACGCCCGCACCGAAAGGATCGGCAATTACGCCCAGCATGCCGTGGTCATAGGCAGCGCCGGCGACCCCGATCATGACGCCACCGCCGAACCATGTCGCAACAATCGTCGCCGTGCACAGCCACATGGACATGCTGCGACCCGCAACAGCGAACTCGGCAACGGAATGCGTTTTCCCGGAAGAGTAAATGCCGATCGCGAGCATGATCACGATATAGACAGCTACCCCAAGCAGAATGATCATCTCTGTAGACATGATTATTATTCTTGTTTGAGCGCGGAACCCGAGATTACCACCAAATCGCGAAGCTTAGTGCCTGGGGGCGTAGTTCCAGGAACCGATCAGCCGCGTCTGCGGATTGTGGCGCCGCAGGTTCTTGCGCTGCCAGCGAAGAAAATCGTCGACATTTACCTCTGCGGGTACCTGCCAGTGTTTGCGGCCGAAATAATGGACCGTGTACTCGTCGAGAAAACCGGCTTCGCGGACCAGGGTCAGGTCGTCGAGGTAAGGATCCGCCGCCCCTTCGTGCTCCGCACATTGCTTTTCCCACGCATCGAGCAAGTGCTGGCGGGCCGTGAACTCACAGCCGTAGTCACTGTTTCGCGCCGGGTTGTCGCCGCCCATTTCGAGTTGGCAGGTGCTTTTCATGAGGCTGTAGGCAACCCAGGCCTGCAGCACCGGGTCATCGTCGGCCCAGGCGCGAGGGGCAAGATAGAACGTATCACCATCGGTGACGCCGTCGCGGGTGTAGATTTCCCCGCCGCTTGCGACCAGCGGCAAAAGGGCCAAGAGAGCCAGATAGCGCATGGTCCAAGCATACGTCACATGCATTAACGAGACCTGAATCCGGTTCGCAAAAGCCGAGTTCATGTATCATTCGCAGGCTGAGAATCAAGGAGTTGTGCGGTTTTGGGCCTTTCGACAATCATTCTCGCGGCGGGTCAGGGGACGCGAATGCGATCCAGCCTGCCAAAAGTGCTGCAGCCGTTGGCCGGTAGGCCATTGCTGGCGCACGTCGTGGAATGTGCGGCCGCTCTCGAGGCAGATGATGTGTGCGTGGTCTACGGTCACGGTGCCGAGGCCGTTCGCAACGAATTCCCCGGCGCTGCACTGCGCTGGGCGCTGCAGGCAGAGCAACTGGGTACCGGCCATGCTGTACAGCAGGCCATGCCGGAAACGCCCGACAAAAATCGCGTCCTTATCCTGTTTGGCGACGTGCCGCTGCTGACACCGGGGACGTGCCAGCGTCTGCTTGATGAAACGCCCGACAGCGACGTGGCCGTCCTGACGGTCGACATGGAAGATCCGACCGGCTACGGACGCATCATTCGAGAGAACGGCAACGTAAGCTGTATTGTTGAGGAGAAAGACGCCGGGCCGGAGGAAAAGACTGTCCGCGAGATCAACACGGGCGTTCTTTTATGTCCGGCCGCCAAGCTGAAAGGGTGGCTCGACAATCTTGGCAACGACAATGCCCAAGGCGAGTATTATTTGACAGACGCGATTGCCATGGCCGTCAACGACGGAGTCATCGTGCATGGCGTCAAAGCAGACAGCTGGATTGAGGTGATGGGCATCAACGACAAGAAGCAACTGGCAGAAGTAGAACGGGCACTGCAGGCGCGGCTCGTCGACGAGCTCATGAAAGAAGGCGTGGGCTTTGCCGACCCGGCGCGCGTCGACATTCGTGGCACGCTCAAATGCGGCACGGACGTTTTTATCGACGTCAACGCCGTTTTCGAAGGCGATGTCGAGCTCGGCGATGGCGTCAAGATTGAATCGAACAACCTGGTTCGCGATACGAAGCTGGGCGCCGGAACTGTCCTGCATTCGAACTGCCATCTCGAGGGGGCAACGACAGGAAACCATTGCGAGATTGGCCCGTTTGCCCGCATGCGGCCGGGCGCCGAACTCGCCAATAACGTCAAAGTGGGCAACTTTGTCGAAATAAAGAAAAGCACAGTTGCCGATGGCAGCAAGGTGAACCACCTGACCTATATCGGCGACACGGAGATCGGTAAAATGGTCAACGTCGGTGCCGGTACGATTACGTGCAACTATGACGGCGCGAATAAGTACAAAACAAGGATTGGTGACGGTGCTTTTATTGGTTCGGGCGTCGAGCTTGTTGCACCCGTGGAAATTGGTGCCGGGGCTACAATAGGCGCCGGCTCGACGATCACAAAAAATGTTGAAGACAACCAGTTGGCACTTGGGCGCTCACGCCAGAAGGTCGTGCCTGGCTGGAAAAAACCGGCCAAGAAGGAAGCTGAATAGATGTGTGGAATTGTCGGCGCAGTTGCCCAAAGAGATATCGTCCCCGTACTTATCGAAGGACTGCGGCGTCTCGAATACCGTGGCTACGACTCGGCGGGGATTGCGGTCGTTCGCGACGATAACTCGATCGGCTTGAGTCGTACTGTTGGCAAGGTCGCCGAGCTCAGCAAGAAGCTGGAGAACGAATCGCTGGTTGGCAATATCGGTGTGGCTCACACGCGGTGGGCAACACACGGCGGCGTAACCGAGGCTAACGCCCACCCACACTTGTCCGGCGGTCGTGTCGCCGTGATTCACAATGGCATCATCGAGAATTTCCAGCCGATCAAGGACGAAATGCTGGCGAAGGGCTACGATTTCCACTCGGAGACAGATACCGAAGTCGCCGCGCATCTCGTCCACCACTACCTGAAGCAGGGG
>JBFFOS010000166.1:0-4705 GCA_041574375.1 Woeseiaceae bacterium | reverse complement strand
GCTAATGGCCGTTAGCTGCCGTCGAAATTCGACTGTTTTGGCTTGGTTGAATGTCCGCTATCGGCAAGACCGGACATTCAGCCTGGTCCGATGTCCGCTAATCGCCCGAAAGCTGCCTTCCGAGGAAATTAGGCTAAACTGTCTGCTAGTGACCCGAAGGCGACATTCAATAGTTGCCGTTCGAATGTCCGCTTTCTTGATGAATGGGTAGAACATCAGCTTCCCAATACTAGGACCCAAGTCGGCCGAGTTTGTAACTGCTTGATATCCGCGGTCTCATGACCACCGATCTCAACGAGTTAGATCATCCGAAAGTAACCAACTGGTTCAAGAAAGCTTTCCGAATATGCATAGTTTCTTGCTCACTTTTCGGACCTGCTCTTGCCGGGGATCAAGGACGAAAACACGGGGGACGGCCTGTCCCATGTTGTTCGTGAAAGGCGACTTCGCCAAGGCTGATCCCGACAGACGCTATCGTAGCGGCCGCACCGAATGCTCTCAGTAACCGCGCTCGTCTGGATAAGCTTTCTGTTACTCGTCGGTTTGGTAGTGGCACTCGACCTCGGCGTGTTTCACCGCAAAGCGCATGTCGTTAGCCTGCCGGAGGCGGTGGGCTGGACAACCGTATGGATTTCCCTCGCACTCGCATTCAACGTCGGCGTCTTCTATCTGTACGAGTTGAACCCGGGCGGATGGGACATGGATACCGAGCAATTGTCCGGAGGCGAGGCGGCTCTGCAATTCTTCACCGGTTATCTGGTGGAGAAATCACTTTCTGTCGATAACATTTTCGTCATCGCGATGATCTTCGCATACTTTCGCGTACCACTTGCGGAGCAGCACCGTGTCCTGTTCTGGGGAATTCTCAGCGCCTGCGCGATGCGCGGCATCATGATATTCGGTGGGTTGGCTCTACTGGACCGCTTCGAATGGCTGACCTATGTTCTCGGCGCGGTTCTCGTCTACTCGGCGGCTAAAGTGCTTGTTATTCGGCACGACACCGTCGATGTGGCCAACAGCTCGACTATGCGCCTGGTCCGCAAAATGTTCGAGGCAACCGACGAGTATCACGGCAGCAGATTCTTCGTTCGGCGCGACGGAATCCTGTTCGCGACGCCGTTGTTCATTGCCCTGGTCCTCGTGGAGACCGCCGACGTGATGTTTGCGGTCGATTCCATTCCGGCGATTTTCGCGATCACTCGCGATCCCTTCATCGTATTTACTGCGAATATTTTTGCGCTTCTCGGATTGCGTTCGCTGTACTTCGTGCTTGCGGGACTCATGGAGAAGTTCCGCTACATCAGGACGAGTCTGGTCTTTTTGCTGACCTACGTTGGCGTCAAGATGCTGCTCGTTCACCACTACCCGATTCCGAACCATGTTTCATTGATGATCATTGGCGGAATACTTGCTGTCGGTATTGTCGCTTCGACAAAGGCAGGACGCGATACGATCGCCCTGCTCTCCCCACTTGCAGATGAGATGGGAGAATTGGCAGTTGCGTCTTATCGGCAAGCGCGCCGTGCCATAATCCTGGTCATAGGGTCCTCCATTCTCCTTGTCGGTATTGCGATGGTCGTATTGCCGGGGCCCGCGATCCTGGTCGTGCCATTGGGCCTGTCGATCCTTGGATTTGAATTCGCCTGGGCTCGGCGCTGGCTGGCGCGCGTGCGCACGTCCCTGGACGATGCCAAAATCCGAATGGGTGCCCGGCTGCATCGCTGAGACGATTATGCCGGCGGAGTGCCCTGGCTAAGCCAGATCCATCATACCGCAGTGCAAATCACCAGGGATGGAACGGACAGCACTGCGGCCAGGGCATTCAGGCGACATTGATGTAATTCCCGGGACGGTGCACGGGCATCACGGCAGCTTGTCCAGTTCATCGCAGGCGAGCTGCGAGCGCGGCGCGCAAGCCCCGTTCATCAGGAACATGCCGCGACCTTCATCTTGCGCAATGCCGTGTCCGCGCAGATACAGTGGTTCATGAGCATGCGCAGCCACTGGATGGCGGGCATGAGCCGGTAGTTTCGCTTCAGGGTGGCGTGCGCTTTGGAGCGCTAGATGACCGTGCCGGACTTCTTGTCGTAGCGCATCTTCTCGAGCGAGAACGGGCAGCGGATCATGTAACGGGCAAGATGTTGCCGCCCTTTGGCGTCGGCGGCTTTGCTGCAAACCCGGTTGTGCAGCGATAAGCCGGAATGACGCCAGTTGAGCATGCGTTCGGCCAATGCGGTGTCCAGCACGCCTTCCGAACACAGGAAATTCAATAGCTGGTGGCGCAGCGCCTCGCGCAGTGCCGCTTCCGGCAGCGGCGGCAACACGTGGAAGGTCCCCGTGGGCAGGAACACGCCGTCGGCGACCAGGGCGTGGATGTGCGGGTTGAAGGTGAGGAGATCGCCGAAGGTCTGCACGTACAGGACAAAGGCGGGCTGCCGGTGCGGCGCCATCGCCTTGAAGCCGGCCTTGAGGAGTGCGGCTACCAGGCGGCAGAGTTCGCCGAGGTAACGGCGGCGAACACACGTTTTGCTGACCGATGGTTATCCAAAATGTGTGTGTCTCAAATTGCGAAACGTGTGTGTCTTGGATTGCGCGAGTGGCATGTGAGTGCTGGCCACTTTTGGCTCAGGTCGCTTCGTTTCCATTGGGCGTGACTTATTCGAGCGTTGGCTCTCGAGCCTCGTCGGGCCTTTCCAACTCATCTCGCGTGATGTTCGCGACGTCGATCGGCGGCCCGATTTCCTTCAGGCCATGCTTTTTAAAGAGCTCTTGCGTCTGCCCTGGTGTGGGCTTGATTCCGGCCTGCCGAAAGTCCTCGAGAAACTGTTCGAATGTTCCCGCGGGCAGCACTGCCCCCAACATCTTCCCGTTTCCCTCGGAAAGATGAGCATACGCATGCGGCACGCCACGCGGCAGCAATATCGAGTCGCCCGGTTTGAGGAAGAACCGCTGTTCCCCGACTTCAGCGACGTATTCGCCTTCGAGCACGTAGAACCACTCATCCTGATCATAGTGGACGTGCCGCCCTGGACCAGTCTTGCCGCTGACCAAGATTTCCCAGAGGAAGACGTCGCCGCGCGAATCCGCTGTCGAGACCTTCGCATCCAAAGCAATCTTACCGCGTCCCATATAGTGCCTGAGACCGCTACGATCCTGTCCGGCTTCGACCACGCCAGGCGTTATGGGGCTGCCTTGACTCCGACTGAAGTCGCGCCATGGACCGAACATCAAGCCCGCTACGATAAAGGTAGTAGCGCCCACAAACATTGCTGCGAACACTACAGGATGTCTTTTGCTGCTCATGGGGTTGTAATCATCTTTAACAGTTGCGGTTGCCGGTTCGACGAAGGATAGGAAATTCTATCGCGATTGCGAGTCTCGAAGTACAGAAACCGGCCGCTGCATCCTGCTGCCGGGGCCGAAAGGGTGGGTAAGCCGTGTGCCCGGGTTCGTTTCGGCCTGATCCGGCAGCGGCTCCGGGTGCCTCGTTTCGTCGACTTCGTGAATTTCGGGGATTCGGCCACCTGCGGGCCGAGCGGTGTCGCCGGGGTGCCGTTCAGGCGCTATCCGGTAGCGGGTGATAGCTGAGGGGAACGGTCTGGCCTTCCGGCCAGGGCGGATCGGGGCCGGCGGGTGAGCGGGTCTCGGGCTGTGGGTCCCACACGCCCAGGTGTTTGAGGATGCGTTTGATCACACCGGCATCGTCGATGGCTGCGATGAGGGCGATGATGCGCATGGTGGCGCCTCGGCCGAAACGCTCGAGCGGGTCTACCTTGGACGCCGCACAGGCAAAAGTGCCGTGTCACGGAGGCCATGGTTGGCCGGTGGCGACGACCTTGCGAATACGCCGGGCCCAGGTGGCCTTGCGACGGGGGTCGGCAGACGATCTCGTCGCCGCGAGCTTCGATAGCCGACTTCGGCCTCTGCAACTTGGCCTTCCGCTGTTCGGCTGTAGACGCCTTCATCGCCCGTTGATGATTTCGCTGCGGAGCGAGTATCCGCTTGAGTTCGGCATTCACGTCGTCGGTCCTTTGTGCGGCGGGATCGCGCACGTGATTTGCTCCATGTCGATTCGCAGAAGCTCCTGTTCGTATCATGATCGGCACGGACGGAGCAGCGTTATCGTTCCCGTGCCCGGGCGTGACGGCGCTGCAGCACCCGGATTGCACGAGCACTTCTCTTTGTGCCGCAGATTCGCTTACAATCGCAACGCTGTCGCCCACATGCCTGCCGGGCGCCGGATGAGAGCCGACTGCCTGATTAATCGGGTGGAGTTCAATGGTAAGACATCAGCTTCCCAAGCTGACGATGCACCCGTTCGCCCGAAAGCAGACGTTCAAAAAGTGTAAGCCAACGGCTCCTTCTGGCCGTTAGCCGCCGTTCGATTTCACTGAATTTGGGCTAATGGAATGTCCGCTAACCACCCCAAAGCTGCCGTTGGGCTGAGATGGGATTGAATCTGCAACCCAAAGCGGCCTTTCAAGATTCGACCGTTACAGCAACCCTAGCGTTCGATTTCGGCAAAGTTCACCTTTCATAGTCCGGACAACAGGTTAGTCGTCAGTTCCTTCTTGGAGGACGGATTCTTTCTCTAGCAATGAACGCGGCGACGTTTTCAGCCTGTCAAGCGATGAACCGAGATGTTTTGTTGCGTGATGCTTTGCTGCGACGAGCACAGCTTGACCACCCTCTGTCATCGGCCACG
>JBFFOS010000165.1:0-4833 GCA_041574375.1 Woeseiaceae bacterium | reverse complement strand
ATAGCGCGCAATTACCTTGCGGTATGCAACGGCGTACTGACGGGTGGCGGCACCATAAATCAGCCCATCGGGCGGCATCCTGTGGACCGCAAGCGCATGAGTGTTCAGCAGGACGGCAAGCCCGCCGTAACCCACTACACGGTCCTGGAGCGATTCCGGGCCTTTACCTATGTCAGTGTGACGCTGGAAACAGGGCGAACGCACCAGATTCGTGTGCATTTTGCCTGGCGCCGTCATGCGCTGGTTGGCGACCCGGTTTACGGAGGGCGCCTGGCCCTGCCAAAGGGAGCGAGTGAACCCGTAATCGAAATGCTCAGGCGCTTTAAGAGGCAGGCCCTGCATGCCACGCGCCTCGCATTCGAACACCCGAGCTCGAGAGAGACGATCGAACTCGAGGTCCCACCGCCCGCCGATTTTCAGGCGCTGCTCAAGGTGCTTCGAGAGGACATGCCATGACGGGCGTCATCAGGCCCGACTGGCCTGCGCCCGACAACGTCGTGGCCGGCACGACGACGTTGTTGAGTGATGCCGCCGAGTTGCCGGGTGAACTGAAATTGCTGAACCAGGTGCATGGTGCGGTCGTCGTGTCTGCCAAGGCGGTGCGGCAAGCCGAGAAGCCTCTCGATGCCGATGCGGTGACAGGCCGGCGCCGCGGGGACCTCTGTGCCGTGCGGACGGCCGATTGCCTGCCGGTTCTTTTCTGCTCACGGGATGCCGACGAAATTGCCGCGGCCCACGCCGGATGGCGAGGGCTCGCTGCCGGTGTGCTCGAAAACACAATTGCGGCAATGAGGGTACGGCCCACGCAGCTCATGGCCTGGTTGGGTCCCGCAATCTCACAGGAAAATTTTGAGGTGGGGCGCGAGGTACGGGATGCGTTTCTTGCGCACGACCCGCGAGCCGCGGAGTGTTTCAAGCAGAACGAGCGTGGCCGCTGGCAGGCCGACTTGTATGGCCTGGCCCGTCAGCGCCTTGCCAGGTGCGGCCTGAAGTCTGTTTATGGGGGGCAATGGTGCACATTCGCCGATGCGGACCGATTCCATTCCTACCGCCGGGACCCCGAATGTGGCCGGATGGTGTCCTTCGTCCTCTTGAAATAGCGTTCAGGACACCAATTTAACGGTCAGTAAGAATTTTTGGGCCTGCGGCCCCCATTTATGAATCTTCAAGGTTTTTTTGGGTCTGCGGCCCCCATCTATGGATCTTCAAGGTTTTTTGGGCCTGCGGCCCCCATCTATGGATCTTCAAGGTTTTTTGGGCCTGCGGCCCAAGGAGAAAACCCATGCGAATTGACAAACTGACCAGCAAATTCCAGATGGCGCTCGCCGATGCGCAGTCGTTGGCCGTTGGCCAGGACCACCAGTTTATCGAGCCTGTCCACGTGATGGTCGCGCTGCTCGACCAGCAGGGAGGCAGTGTGCGCGGCCTTCTCACCAAGTCGGGCGTCAACGTCAACCTGCTGCGTTCGCAGTTGGGAGATGCTATCGATCGCTTGCCGAAAGTCGAGGGTGCCGGCGGTGAGGTTCATATCGGCACTGAACTCACCAAGCTGTTCAACATGACCGACAAGCTGGCTCAGCAGCGCACTGACCAGTACATCTCCAGCGAACTCTTCGTGCTTGCGGCGATGGACGAGAAATCGCCGCTCAAAGCCGCTATGGAACAGGCAGGTGCCGTGCGTGGCGCCATCGAGAAAGCGATCGATGACTTGCGTGGTGGCGCGCAGGTCAATGACCCTAACGCAGAAGACACGCGCCAGGCACTGGAGAAATTCACAATAGACGTTACCGAGCGCGCCGAGCAGGGCAAGCTCGATCCGATCATCGGCCGTGACGACGAAATTCGCCGCACGATCCAGATACTGCAGCGGCGCACGAAAAATAACCCCGTCCTCATCGGTGAGCCCGGTGTCGGCAAGACCGCGATCATAGAGGGTCTCGCGCAGCGCATCGTCAATAACGAAGTTCCCGAAGGCCTGCGCGGCAAGCGCATTCTGTCGCTCGATATGGGCGCATTGATTGCGGGCGCCAAGTTCCGGGGCGAGTTCGAGGAGCGCCTCAAGGGCGTGCTCAACGATCTCGCGAAACAGGAGGGCCAGATCATTCTCTTTATCGATGAACTCCACACGATGGTTGGTGCCGGCAAAGCCGAAGGATCGATGGACGCGGGCAACATGCTCAAGCCTGCGCTTGCCCGCGGCGAGTTGCATTGCGTTGGCGCGACGACTATCGATGAATATCGCAAGTACGTTGAAAAAGATGCCGCACTCGAACGTCGCTTCCAGAAAGTGCTTATCGAGGAGCCGACCGTCGAGGATACGATTGCAATCCTCCGCGGCCTCAAGGAGCGCTACGAGGTCCATCATGGGGTCGAGATAACGGATCCGGCGATCGTCGCAGCGGCGATGTTGTCGCATCGCTATATCAGCGACCGGCAACTGCCGGACAAGGCTATCGACCTGATTGACGAGTCAGCTTCGCGGATACGTATCGAAATAGATTCGAAGCCAGAAGAAATGGACAAGCTCGAGCGCCGCATCATTCAGCTCAAGATCGAGCGCGAAGCGCTGAAGAAAGAATCCGACGACGCGTCCGCCAGGCGCCTCGAAGACATCGAGGAGCAACTGGCGGGGCTGGAAAAGGAGTTCTCGGACCTGGAGGAGATCTGGAAGGCCGAGAAGGCGGCAATGCAAGGCGCGACACATATCAAGGAAGAACTCGAGCGCGCGCGGCTTGAACTCGAAACGGCACATCGCGCCAACGACCTTGCGCGCATGTCCGAGCTGCAATACGGCCGTATCCCTGAGCTCGAGAAGCAACTTGCTGACGCAATGCAGGCCGATACAACAGAGAAGACCTTGCTGCGGAACAACGTGACCGAGGAAGAAGTCGCCGAAATTGTCTCTAAGTGGACGGGTATCCCTGTGAGCAAAATGCTCGAGGGCGAGATAGAGAAACTCCTGCAGATGGAGTCGGTCGTCAAGCAGCGCGTCGTTGGCCAGGATGAGGCAGTAACGGTCGTGGCGAATGCAATACGCCGCTCGCGCGCCGGGTTGTCGGACCCGCGTCGTCCCATCGGTTCGTTCCTGTTCCTCGGGCCGACGGGCGTCGGCAAGACCGAACTCACCAAGGCCCTCGCGAACTTCCTGTTTGATACCGACGACGCGATGGTACGACTCGATATGTCCGAATTCATGGAGAAGCATTCGGTTGCCCGCCTGATCGGCGCACCTCCGGGATACGTTGGTTACGAGGAGGGTGGTTACCTGACGGAGGCCGTGCGGCGACGGCCTTACTCGGTGATCCTGCTCGATGAGGTCGAGAAGGCGCACCCGGACGTATTCAACGTGTTGCTGCAAGTCCTTGACGATGGTCGCCTGACTGATGGGCAGGGCCGCACCGTGGACTTCCGCAACTCCGTGATCGTGATGACGTCGAATCTCGGTTCGCAGCTCATCCAGGAACTGGCCGGTGAGGAAAACTATGACGCGATGAAGAACGCAATCATGGATGTCGTCGGCAGTCATTTCCGCCCCGAATTTGTAAACCGGATTGACGACCTTGTTGTCTTCCATCCACTGAGTCGCGATCATATCCGCAAGATCGTCGACATCCAGTTGAGCTACCTTCATGACAGGCTGGCTGACCGTGATATCCGCATTCATTTGTCAGATGCAGCGCGGGATAAATTGGCTGACGCGGGCTTTGATCCGGTGTATGGTGCGCGACCACTGAAGCGTGCGATACAGCAACAGGTCGAAAACCCGCTCGCGCAGGAGATCCTGCAGGGCAAGTTCAAGCCTGGTGACGTTATCGAGGTTAGCGTCGACGACGACCGACTGGATTTCAGGAACGCGGCCTAGCAGGAATTTGGTGAGAGAGTTACATGCCGATATATGGATACGTTTGCAAGAGTTGCGAACACCGCTTCGATGTCTTGCAGAAAATGAGTGACGACCCGCTGGTTCATTGTCCGGACTGCGGCGATTCCTCCCTGCAGAAAGAACTGTCTGCGCCCAAGTTTCGGCTAAAGGGCAGCGGTTGGTATGAGACCGACTTCAAGACCGGCAACAAACGCAATCTGCACGGCGAATCGAAGGACGACAGCAAATCGACCACGAAGTCTGATACCAAGCCCGATACCAAGCCCGATACCAAGCCCGATACCAAGTCCGACAGCAAAGCGTCGGCCAGCAAGGCCAAGTCCGATTGAGACCGGGAAGGTGAAGCGACTTCGCCGCTACCTGGTTGCCGGCATTCTGGTATGGGCGCCCCTGGCGGTAACCTTCCTGTTGCTGCGTTTTGCAGTAAACCTGATGGATCGGTCGCTGAAACTGCTGCCCGTAGCGTATCGGCCGGAATTTTTGCTGCAGCAGTTATTCAATACCGAAACACCTGTGCAGGTACCAGGTCTCGGCATCATCCTGACGTTTTCCGTACTCCTGCTCACGGGCGTGCTGGCGGCCAACTACGTTGGTCGACATGTCGTCGGCGGGTGGGAATCGTTGATGAATCGCATACCCATTGTGCGTTCGATATACGGCGGCGCCAAGAACTTCGCCGAGATTGTTTTCTCGGACTCGAACGATTCATTCAAAAACGTGCTTTTGATCGAATACCCGCGCAAGGGAATCTATAGCCTGGCCTTCCAGACCTCGACGGAGCTCGGAGAGGTGCAGGAGCGCACCGGCGAGGATGTAATCTGCTGTTTCGTGCCGACGACGCCAAATCCTACGTCGGGCTACGTCGTCATGCTGCCGAGAACCGATGTCATGGTACTCGATATGGAGGTTGACGAGGCGCTCAAGATGATTATCTCGCTTGGCGTTGTCGT
>JBFFOS010000164.1:0-4995 GCA_041574375.1 Woeseiaceae bacterium | reverse complement strand
TCGGAATAGCCCAGGAAGAACACGGTTTGCGGGTTTAACTTGTAGGAATACAGAAGCTGCCTGCCGATTTCCTGCTCACGGGCGTCTTCCTCTTCCAGGTACAGATCCGGATTCCGTTCGATATCCTGGTACTGCATCGTCAGACGCAGAAAACTGCGTAAGTTGAATTGCCAGGTAAGCCTCGCGTCGGCGAGTAATGCGTCGAAAATCTGTTCGCCTTCCTGGGTCTCGAGCTCCGAGTAAACGCCGCGCAAGCGCAACAACAGATTTCGAGACAGGTTCCATGAGATATCGGGTTCAATCGACCGCTTTTTTCCCAGCCTGTCATTTGAATAATCGATCTGGTCACCCACGACGGCGAGAATCCCGATTTGCAGCCCACTTGTCGGCTGCACTTCGAGATACGCTCGCAGTCTTTTCATGTCGTAGAGAACGCCCTCCTCACGTTCTCTCGCATCCACCAGCGCAACCTGGAACCAGGACTGCATGGGGCCGCCGATCCCAAAACGATAGGTCCACTTTTGTTCGGCAAGTTCGCCCTCCTCGTCCACTGCCCGATCGACGCGCAAACTTGTTCGTATCTGGTCCCACCATGAGTCACCCGAGTCGTAAATGACGCGTCCAAACCTGGCAACGGCGCGTTTCAGGCCAACCTGACCCACGAACCCCGAATCGGCCCGAAAGCCCGAGTCGTGATCGTTGTAATCAACACCGCCGAACCAGTCGCGGGAATCGTATTTGTAGGCGAGGAATGTCGCATGGCCGCTAAATGTCTCCAGTGGCTGCTCAAATTCGATCGCGGTCGCCTCGGGATACGCCGTATCCGACTGCAGGTACTGAAACTCGAGGCTGTGCTGATCATTCAGCTTCCATCGTGCGTCGAGCCCGCCAACATAGTTGTGGTAGTCATTGCCTTCACGCGTTGTCACCAGCGCGCCAATGGAGGATGTGTCTGCGAATCCCCGGCTGTACCGGCCAACAAACGCCGTGTTCGACTGCTCGAGCGTCTCGGTGTCTGAGCTATACAGCCCCGGGAACAGGAGATTGGTCTCGGCGTCTAGCGCTGCGAAAGCGCCGAATGTGTTCTCACCTTTCTTGCCCGTGAGTTTGCCGCCAAAATCCGGAGACGAGACGTTTCGCGTGAATACCGCGTCTATCGGCGTCGTAAAATAGTCGGCGCCCTCCAGGAAGAACGGTCGCTTCTCGGGGTAGAACAATGCGAATCGATTATTGACGTCGAGCTGCGCAACATCAGATTCGACCTGTGAAAAATCCGGGTTAATCGTGATATTCGCTGTCAGGTCCGGCGTTACTCCCCAGCGCGCGGTCAGGCCCGCCTCGACTTCCGCATCGCCCGACTGCATGGGCTCCAGGCTCGGGTCCTCGGTCGTGTCATTCTTCGAAGCGGTTATCGTAGGAACAATCTCGATATCCCGGCTCGGCCTCGACCCCTCCAGACCTTCCAATTTCCCAACCTGGCACAGGTAGCAACTGCGATTGCGATCCTGACTATGGTTCGAAAATTTATGGGTCCGATCACGCGGATACACGCGGACGAGATCGTAGCCCCAGGTCTTCTTGCCGTCGATGTCCGGAAAGCGCAGCTGGCTCAACGGAATTCGCATCTCAACGATATAACCCTCATCACTGATTTGACCTGCGGACTCCCAAATGGCGTCCCATGAATCGTCAATTTCCCAGGAATGTCCACGCGCCGTGTCGTCACGCGTCTTGTCCATTTGTACACCAAGCGGATTGGCATAGAACTCGAACGCCCTGCGCTCATCGTTGTAGGTATCGAGAATGATGCCGACGTAGTCATCGCTCCACGCAGCGTCACGGTCACGCAGGTAAGCGCGAATGACATCGGGATCGGGGTCATCAGCAGCGAATGCAACATAGAGGCTTTCGCCGTCCTCAACCAGGAACGCAGTGGTCCTGACGGGAGCAGGCTCGTTCTCAGCGGGATCGGTCTCGATGTGCAGTTCGAGCCGCAGCGCATCACTCCACTCACCACCTGAGAGGACGCCATCGACCTTGATTTCTCCGTCGAGCCTCGGAATTTCGGCGACGTTCGCAGATGCGATGCCGGGCACCAGCGCCACGCACAAAACCGCTAAAAGATGTGGACGAACAAGCGACAAGACTCGACCTCACAAATGTGCGGCAACGCCGCACAGGGACCGAATCATACCCTCAAACCCCAAAAAAAAGGCCCCTCGAATGAGGAGCCTTTTCAAATTGGAGCGGGTGATGAGGATTGAACTCACGACCCTCACGTTGGCAACGTGATGCTCTACCGCTGAGCTACACCCGCTAAATCTACCTGCAACCGATCGCTTCGCGATCCGCTATTACCAGGAAGGGGCGAGATTGTAGCCCCTTGGGATAATCTGTCAAGGTCAAATCCGGCTTTTTCGCCTACTCGCCCTGATCGCTGGCAATGAAGGGCCAGGCTGCCCGCAGATACACGATCATGGACCAGATCGTCATGACGGCCGCCAGGATCAGCAGGACGAATCCAACCGTATAAATCGGCAGACCAAACAAGTCGTTCTGATAGACCATGAAGGCGATACCGAACATCTGCAGCGTCGTTTTTATCTTACCCGTGATATCGACCTTAACGTTGGCCCGCTCACCAATGGTCGCCATCCATTCACGCAGGGCCGAGATCGTGATTTCGCGACCAATTATGATCATCGCGATGATGTCTTCGAACCACCCGGATTCCGCCTGCACCAGCATGACCAGAACGATCGCCACCATCAGTTTGTCGGCGACCGGGTCCAGGAACTCGCCGAACCTCGATGTTTGGCCGAAGCGTCGCGCAACCCAGCCATCGATCATATCGGTCACAGCTGCCAGGCCGAACAATACGGCCGCAATCGGGCGCGCATAATCCAGGGGGCTGTAAAAGCACACCACAACGACGGGTATCGCCGCAATGCGCAGCAACGTCAAAAAGTTGGCGAGATTGAGCTTCAAGAAACTACTCGTTGTTCTTATTGCTGATCCAGGTGGAGTTCATTGTATATCGTTTCAGCCAGCTTGCGGCTAATCCCGCGCACTTTTACGAGGTCGTCAACGCCGGCTCCCACAATGCCCTGCAGACCACCGAACTGCCGCAGAAGCTCGCGCCGTTTTTTCGGGCCCAGGCCGCGTATCTGCTCCAGCGGCGACGTCTTCCTGGCTTTCGCGCGGCGTTGTCTGTGACCAGTGATCGCAAACCGATGGGCCTCGTCGCGAATCTGCTGAATCAATAGCAGCGCCGGCGAGTCTGGCGGCAATTGCATCGCCCTGTCACTACCCGGCCGGAACAGCCGCTCGGCCCCTGGCCTGCGGGCCCTGCCCTTCGCAACCGCGACCACCGTTAGCCAGTCCAGTTCGAGTGTATCGAGAACGCCCATGCCGGCAGCCAGCTGACCCTTGCCGCCATCGATAAACAACACGTCCGGCATGGGTACCTCGCCTTTCTTGACGCGTTCGTATCGCCGCCGCAAGGCCTCGGCCATCGCCGCATAGTCATCGCCAGCAGAATCCGGACTCAGGTTGAACCGCCGGTAGTCACTCTTCATTGGTCCGGCCGTGTTGAACACGACGCAGGATGCGACGGTTGCCTCTCCCGACGTATGGCTGATATCGAAACACTCGAGACGTTGCGGTGTTTCTTCCAGGCCCAACGCCTCGCCCAGCGCCGTAAACTGCCGCCGTATCGTTGCATTGCTGGCCACTTTGAGATTCAGGCCTTGCTCCGCATTCATCCGAGCCATGTCCAGCCAACGCGCACGGTCGCCACGCACCCGGTGGCGAATTGAGACTTTATGCCCTGCCCGTATCGTCAATTCCTGTTCAAGCAACGTCGCATCCGCAACTTCGACGTCCAGCACGATCTCCGCCGGGGCGTCTCGCCCGAGGTAGTACTGGGACACAAAACCATTGAGCAACGTCTGCTTGTCCGTCTCACCCGGCAGTCTCGGAAAATGATCGCGACTGCCAATCACTGAGCCGTTGCGAATGAACATGACGGTGACGCAATGAATCGCTCCATTGGATGCGAAACCCAGTATATCCAGGTCCTTGTGGTCCGTTCGTTTTACGAGTTGCTTGGCCTCGATCTCCTTCAGGCGTGCGATCTGATCGCGAAGACGGGCGGCCTGTTCATATTCCTGTTCTGCGGAGGCCTGTTCCATCCGTTTCACAAACGTGTTGACGACGTTCCTGTTCTTGCCCTCGAGAAACAGGATGGCTGCATCGATATCCTTGCCGTATTGCCGTTCGTCCACGATCCCGACACACGGCGCAGTACAGCGCTTGATCTGGTACTGCAGGCACGGCCGCGTCCGGTTACTGAAAAAGCTGTCTTCACAGTTTCGAATCAGAAACAGTTTCTGTAGCTCGTTAAGCGTCTGTCGAACTGCGCGCGTACTGGGATATGGGCCAAAATAGCGTCCCTTGCCTCGGCGTGCGCCACGATGAAACTTCAATCGCGGAAATGCATGATCTGTCGATGCATAGATATAGGGGTAACTCTTGTCATCGCGCAATAGCACATTGAAGCGCGGTTTGTGCTGCTTGATCAGGCTGTATTCGAGGACCAGCGCTTCGGCCTCGGTGTTGACCACTGTAACTTCGACACGCGCCACTCGCTCCATCATCGCGACGGTCTTGGGCGCCGTTTGCGAGCGATGATAATAGCTCGATACCCGCTTTTTCAGATCGCGGGCCTTACCGACATAAATGACCTTGTGCTTCGCGTCGAGCATGCGGTAAACACCTGGGCGGTGCGTCAGGCTCTGCAGAAAGGTCTTTACTTCGAATGGGGCTTGCTCGTTCACCGGACTATTTATCCAGCAACTCCCGGGCCTGCGCAAATATCGCGTCGAACATGGCCCCGGTCAGGCGACCCGTATTCGTGTTGTAGCGGCTGCAATGATAGGAATCGAGCACCTGGAAATCGCTGAGTTCATGCAAGGCCGCGTGACCAAACTTGTA
>JBFFOS010000163.1:0-5060 GCA_041574375.1 Woeseiaceae bacterium | reverse complement strand
TATCCTGCGACACCTGAATCGTGCGTTCGGCAGCGATTTCAATCTCGATGCGTTTGCGCACCGTGCAACCTATCGTGCTGATGAGGGTCGCGTTGTCGTTGAACTGGTCAGCGCTGCCAGGCAGGCCGTGCATCTTGGCGACGCCAGAATTGAATTCGAGGACGGTGAATCGATCATCACCGAGTACTCACACAAGTACACACTCAACGGCTTCGCCGATATGGCGGCGGCGGCCGGATTTGAGGTGCGCCACGTCTGGACCGACCCGCAGCAGTGGTTCAGCGTGCAGTACTGCGTCCGCGAATGAAAAGGTAACTGGTACCTTATTCGGGCGGTACGAATTCCTTCGGTGCGGCCGACCCGCCGGCGAAGAAGAATTTCTCCATCTCTGCCTCGAGGAATTGCCGGGCCTCGGGCTCGATCGGCGTCAGGCGGTACTCATTGATCAGCATTGTCTGGTGACTCAGCCAGCGCTGCCACGCCTCCCTGGAAACGTTGTCGTAGATACGTTGCCCAAGTTCGCCCGGGTACGGCGCATAGTCGAGGCCTTCCGCCTCTTCACCCAACAAGACACATTTAATCGTGCGTGACATTTTTCAGTTTCTCTAAAAGTCTGTTGACCGGAGCAGCGATACCACCCCGAAGCTCGTTACCTAACGGGTGCCACATCGCACCTTCATTGTCGGCTACTTTACTCAAAGGCGCGTCGACACGCACGGCTATTGGCTGAATATCCAGGTCGTAATGGCTGAAGCTGTGCCTTAGCACCTGCCACGGCTCAACTCTCGTCACCCGACTCCCGAAACGATCTTCGCACCAGGCCGCCGCAGCCTGCCCCTCTATCTCCGGAAAGCTCCACAGCCCACCCCAGATCCCGGCCTCGGGTCGCCGCTCCAGGTACACGTGTCCATTGTGACAGGCGACGAGCATCGTCGTTGTACGCAACGGCTTCACCTTCTTCGGCTTGCTGCCAGGATAGCTGCTCACCGCATCTGCCAGTCTCGCGGCGCAATCTTCGGCGACCGGGCAGCGCTCACACGCAGGCTTGCTTCGCGTACACAGCGTCGCGCCCAGGTCCATGATGGCTTGCGTATAAGCGGCGACAGGGCTCGTTGGCGTGTTCTTTTCTGCGATCTCCCATAACTGCTTCGCCACCGCGGTCGTGCCCGGCCAACCCTCCACGGCCTCGTGCCGCGCAAGTACGCGCTTGACGTTGCCATCGAGAATCGGATGACGCTGGTCGAACGCGAGTGCCAGGATGGCCCCGGCTGTCGACCTGCCGATGCCGGGAAGCCCCGCGACGATCTCGAACACGCCCGGAAAGATGCCGCCAAGATCGTCGCGAATAATCGTCGCGGCCTTGTGCAGGTTGCGCGCGCGGGCGTAGTAGCCAAGACCCGACCAGTGCTGCAGGACCTCGTCCTGCGCCGCGTTGGCCAGTGCCGTCACATCGGGGAAGCTCCCCATGAAACGCTCGAAGTAGGGAATGACCGTCTGTACCTGGGTCTGCTGCAGCATGATCTCGGACACCCAGATGCGATACGCGTCTTTGGGGCGCTGCCAGGGCAGGTCCTTGCGGCCATGGGTCTCAAACCAACCAAGCAGTCGAGCCGCAAAATCAGTCAACGACCACCCCGCCACTGTCGCCATACGTCTTCGCGATGGCCTCGATCCGGTCCAGAGCCCGGCCGCCGTCGGACTTGAGTTTGCGCTTGATGAGGTACGGCCCAATGGCCGGCGGTACCCAGAAGTCCGGCTGCATGTGCAATGTGTATTTGACGACCGTGCCACTACCTTCCTCGGCAAATTCCCAGGCCTCGTTACTGACCTTGAAGTCGCTGAGCGCGGGATCCGCGAACGCCCGCAATACCTTTTCTTCTTCAATTTCGACGTAACCCTGCCGCGTCAGGGTTTTGCAGAAGAACACCACGCAGCCACGGTTGACCACGAAGAATCCGGGGCGACCCAGCTCGTCGGCCTCCAGGTCGCGCGCCTCGACGACGGCTCCCGAGAATTGATCGGACAGGTCCCAGGTGCTGAACACATCAAACATCGGGCGCACACCGGCATCAAACCAGACGACGGATACGAGCGTGTAATATCCGTCCTCGTACCGCACATCGATGCTGCGCATCTCCGCAGCCAATCCGACACCCGGGCCGGTCAGCGCAATCAGAATGACGGCCAGCCAGCGCAGCATCAGTTAAACAGCTCCTTGAGCTTGTCTTTGAGCTTGTCCTCTAGCTCTTCCTCGACACGCTGGCGCAGGAGTTCCTCGACGTCCGGTCGGACCTTGGGCGATGTCAGCGTGCCGGTGATCTTCAGCGGAATCACGGTCTTGGTGAAGTCGTCGATCTCTTCCTGCGTGGCACCTTCGAGCACCTCGGGTTTTTTGTAGACGCGGGCGCGAAGATCGTAATCCACCGTAGCTTGCGGAATATCCACATTTCCCTTGCCAGTCAGCTGCATGAACGGCAGGTCGGCAACAAGGTCATTGTTGCGCATGACGCCATCGGTGACGACTCCCGTTGCGGTAACGGAACTGAACTTCGTCTTTGCTGGCAGAACGGGCTCCGGTGGCGTCTCTTTTTTAAGCAGCGCCCGCGCTCGCCGCAATTCGTACCAGACATCCATACCTTCGTAGGTGCCGTCCTTGAGTTCGAAAGACATGCTGCCGGCCAGGCTGCGCTGTATTTTATCAAGGTCACTACCACGACCCGTCAACGTGAAGCTGCCGTTCATGGAGCCGGTGATGTTCTCCTGTTCGAACATCGCAAGTACGAGTGATGCCAGGTCGACACCCTGTACTTTTTCGTCCAGGGTCAGCACGGGTTCCAATCCTGCGACGTCGATACGCACATCGCCACTGTAGCTGCCGCCGTAAAGGCTCGCAGTAATCGGGTGGATTCGCATGCGGCCGTTCGCGGCATTCAGTCCGAGCGAAACCTGCTCGAGCTGCAGGTCACCGAGGACAACGCTGTCTATCTTCAGGCTGCCACGCGCGTTCAGCGGCTTGATCAGTTCGGACGGCAGTTCCGTCGGTCCGGAATCCGCTTCGTCGTTACCCGCTCCCTCGGCTGCCGGTTCCATGTAGCGATTGAGATCAATTGCGTCGCCGACAAGGTCGACGCGATAGCTGCCGGCCGAGCTGCGCGGCACCGCCAGCGATCCCGTGAAGGTCGTATCGTCGAGCTTGATGTTGACGTTGGTCAGCTGGACGGCTGCTTCACCCACCTTTATATCGGCGTCCACCATCAGGCGGCTGAGCACGACCGGATCCGCTGTTTCGGGCGCTTCAACATCAAACAGGTGCATCAGACTGCGCGGTGAGAACTCGCCTACCTGGATTTTGCCGACCGGCTCTATCGAGCCTGCATAGGAAAACGGCTCCAGCTGCGCCTCGACGTCGATGCCGAGCACTGCAACCCTGATCGGCTGCATGTCGGCGATCTGCTCATCAATCTGAACTTCAATCCCCGCGGTCTCGAAGTTCACGGACGTTGTGGAGCTTGTCAGGCCCTCGACCAGGCCCTCGAGCGATGTATTGCCGAAGGTCACGGTCCCCGCGTCCTGATCGAAAGCCACTGCCGTATCGACGCTCATCTCTCCGCTATACGCCATCGGCTGAAAGTCGAACCGCAAATTTCCCTTGGCCGGGACCGCGTCGCCGTTGCTCGAAACTCGACCAATGCCAAAGTTGACGTCGGCAAGCGAATAGCTGTCACCTGTCTGCCTGTCAACGTAGCGTATGCTTGCGTCGCGAATATCCACGCCCGAAATATCGATCGAGCCGCCGCCTGACGTCCCTTCCGCAGTTTCCGGGCTTTCTTCCCCTGTGACCAGGTCCGACCAGTTGTCCAGGCCATTCTTGTTCACTTCGAAGTTCAGGCGCAGCGCGTCGAGCTCCGCAGTACCGACTGTCATCTCCTGGCGCAGCAATAATGGGAACAGCCGCACACTCAGCTGAGCGCGATCAAACTCGGCAAAGGGCTCATCGCCGAAGCCCGGGGCGTTGCCGACCGTGGTGTGCCCTATCTCGACCGCCAGCCATGGAAACAGCTGTAACGATACCTCACCGTCAATCGTCAGCTCCCGGCCGGTCGACTCCTTGACTGCCTTGGCAATGTCTTCGCGAAAATCATTGGGATCGAAGAAGAGAAAGAACGCAATCGCTGCGACGGCAAACAAGGCAACGAGCGCTGCAACCAGTCCGAGGATTATTTTGGTAAGACGGCCCATTTGAGCATCCTTCAGGTAAGAAACCATAGGGTACCAAATAGGACAAAAAACGGGCCGCTAATTGCGGCCCGTTTCAGGCGGAAAATCTGTTCACTCAGCGACAGATCGAGACATCGCCGTTCAGCGTGGATATGTTCACCCGGGCATCGCCATCGCCATCCTGAAAGCTCAGCTCCAGTCCTGGCGTGTACTTGCTGGTGCGCTCGGGCTTCGGGCCAAAGCAATTGTCGATGTCGCCGTTGAACGTGTCGATATCGAAGCGGCCCGATACGTCTCCGGAAAACTCGAGGTCAACGCTACCGTTCACGGTCTCTGCCGTCAGCTTGCCACCTGCCTGCAACGCGGAACGGAACAGGATGTCCCCATTGACCGTATTCACATCGATGCGCTCGAAAGAGCCATCGACGACAGTGACATCACCACTGACCGACTCGGTATCCGCGACGCCGGCGACGCCAGTCAGGACCACGTCACCGGAGACCGTATTCGCACGCGCGTTGGTTGCGCTGTCCTGGCCACTTATTTCGATATCACCACTCACGGCTTCCGCGGAAATGTCACTTTTCGCGCTTTCCGTGTTGATGTCGCCGCTCACCGTGCCGAGACTCTGCTCACCCATGACTTGCTTGACATCGATGTCTGCACTCACGGTGCTCACATCAATCGAGCTGCCCTGCGGCAGCTGAACATACAGATCGCTCTCGATGCCACGGCCACTTTTCTTGGGTACCTTCACCTTGATCGTGATTTTGTCTCCATCACGCTCGAAAATGAGCTCTTCCACGTTACGGCCCAGCTCACCAGTGACCTCTACCTGATCG
>JBFFOS010000162.1:0-5166 GCA_041574375.1 Woeseiaceae bacterium | reverse complement strand
TCATCGCCACGTCTTCCTCTTCTTCCAGCGGCGCCGCCCGCGTACGCCCTCTTCCTTCTTGCCGAGGTAGAACTCCTTGATATCCTCGCTTTCGAGCAGGTGGTCACTCGGACCATCCATGACCATGCCGCCCACTTCCATCACGTATCCGCGTTGCGACACGCGCAGTGCCGCATTCGCGTTCTGCTCGACCAGCAGGATTGTCAGTCCCTGCTCACGATTCAGGCGCCCGATAATCTCGAAGATCTCGGCACACAAGGCCGGAGACAGGCCAAGCGATGGCTCGTCGAGGAGGAGTAAACGAGGCCGTGCAATGAAGCCGCGGCCAATTGCCAGCATCTGCTGTTGTCCGCCCGACAGGTAGGCCGCCAGCTTATGATGCAGGTCCCGCAGGACGGGAAAGTAGCCGTAGACCGTCTCGATATCCTCGCGAACCGCCGCCTTGTCCTGCCGGTTGTACGCGCCCATCGCCAGGTTCTCATCGACAGTGAGGAACGGGAA
Source organism: Woeseiaceae bacterium (assembly GCA_041574375.1). Taxonomy (GTDB): domain Bacteria; phylum Pseudomonadota; class Gammaproteobacteria; order Steroidobacterales; family Woeseiaceae; genus UBA1847. Next base: position 4,665 of record JBFFOS010000162.1, on the reverse strand, counting down.
CACCTCGCGCCCTTCGGGTACATGCGCTATTCCCTGCCGTGCCACCCAGTCAGGGTCGCGATTCTGGATTTCCCTGCCATCAAGAAGTACCCGCCCCTTGCGGCTATCGAGGGCACCGGTTGCCGTCTTCAACAAGGTCGTCTTGCCTGCGCCGTTGGCGCCGAGCACGGCAACGATCTCGCCTTCGTTGACCTCCAGGCTGACACCGCGGATAGCCATGATCGGACCGTAGTACGTCTCGATATTCCGCATTTCGAGAAGCGGCGCCGTCATCCTGCTGCCTCGTCGGCCACGCCGAGGTAAGCCTGCTGTACTTCCGTGTTTTCCCGGACTTCGTCGGGCGTGCCGATCGCCAGCAGCCGACCGTCATTGATGGCCATGACCCGGTCCGCCACCTGCCCAACGAGCCCCATGTCGTGCTCGACCATGACCAGCGTTACGCCGAGATCGTGCTTGATGTCCTCCAGCCAAAAGCCGACGTCGTCAGTTTCCTCGTTGTTCAACCCGGAGGCCGGTTCGTCGAGCAGCAACATCGTCGGCTCGGCGCACAGGGCGCGTGCCAGTTCGACATTCTTGCGGGCACCGTATGACAAATCTGCAATGCGCTGATCGCGGTACTGTGCCAGTTCGAGCAGGTCAATGATGTCTTCTGCCTTGCGCCGGTGCTCGATCTCCGCGTTTTTTACCGCAGGCAGGAAAGCAAAGCTGGTAAACGGGTTTCGGCTCGTCCGATGGTGGCGCCCGACCAGCAGATTCTGCAATACCGTCGCCTGTTCAAACAGCTCGATATTCTGGAATGTGCGGGCAATGCCGGTTTGGACGACCTTGTGTGCAGGCAATTGCAGCAGATCGTGCTCACCGTAATGGATCGAACCCGCCGACGGTTCGTACAGCCGGCTGATCAGGTTGAAGATCGTACTCTTGCCCGCCCCGTTCGGCCCGATGATGGCGAACACCTCACCCGGCTCGACGTCAAATGAGACGTCTTCCACCGCGTGCACGCCACCAAACATAATGGAGAGGTTGCGAACAGACAGCCGTTGCGGCTCGTTCATCGCATCCTCTCTGTCTTGAGATAGCTCTTCTGCCGGACAAACGATGATTTCCGGTAATACGGAAAGGTTTCGAAGAAGAACCGGATTTTCATCCAACGGCCGTAGATGCCTTGCGGCTCAAACACGATGAACAGGACAATAATCAAACCGAACAGCAATGGCTCCAGGCCCGCTTGCTGACCGATCGATGCCGGCAGGTAGTCCTTGAGAAAGCTCAGCGCAACGGGCAACAAGGAGATCAGGATTGCGCCAAAAATCGCACCCAGAATACTGCCAAGACCGCCGACGACGATCATGAGCATGAGTTTCAGCGACTCCAGTACGCCAAACACGTCCGGCGCAAGATACGAAAGATGGTGAGCAAGCAGGATTCCCGCGAGACCCGTGATGGCAGCACTGATGCCGAACGACTGGATTTTCACCCATTCGACGTTGACGCCGAGGCTACGTGCCGATAACTCGGAATCGCGCACCGCCAGAAACGACCGGCCTACCGGGGTGCGAAACAGGTTGGACGCGCCCCAGACGACCAGGAACGTAAAAAAGAGGTCCACGTAATACTGTTGCCAGGCCTTGCCAAGCGAAATACCGAAGATCTTCAGGCCCGGCACCGCAAAGCCCGCATACCCATGCGTTACGGATTCCCACTCGCCAAAAAGCGTCTCCACGAGCATCAGGAATGCGAGCGTGGCGATCGCCAGGTAGAAACCGTGCATCTTCGACGCCGAACGGCCCAGCGCCATGCCGACGAGTCCCGACAGTGTCATGGTAAGAACGACCGACACCGTGAACGGCACGCCGTGCGACATCAGGATTGAATGGCAATAGGCGCCAATACCAAGAAACGCGGCATGGCCGAAACTGACCTGTCCCGTGTGGCCCGTAAGAATCATCAGGCCGATACCGGCGATCGCGTACACGAGCAACAGTCCGAGTTCGCCGAGATAGTAGGTCTGCAGAAAAAGCGGGGCCGCGAGCAGGAACGCAACGACAAGACCAACGCGGACCTTTTCGCCGGTTTTTGCCAGGAAGCGAATATCGTCTGCGTAGCGCGTTTTGAATAACACCTGCATGCTTTAGGGCCTGTCTATACCTTCTTCTGAAACGTTTGCGGGACCAGGCCTTCCGGCCGTACGAACAACACGATCAACATGACGATGTAAGGCGACACACCCTTGATCTCGGGTACCAGGTAGTCCGCGAACGGCTCGATCACACCGATGAGCAAGCAGCCAAGCAAGGCGCCCGGAATCGAACCGAAACCACCCACGATGGCGCCGGCCAGTGCCTTGATGCCGAGAAACCCGATCGTAGTGTCAATCTGCGTGATGGGCGCCATGAGCGCGCCGGCAGCCGCCGCGATCATTGCGCCGATCGCCCAGGTGATCGAGACCAGGCGCTTGACCGGAATGCCCATGTAATACGCAGCCAATTGGTTCTGCGACGCAGCCTGCATCGCGATGCCGTAGCGAGTCCTGGAGAAAAACAGATACAGCACCGCGCACAGGATAACCGTGGCAACAACGATCGCCACTCGATCCATGCTAACGACCAGGTTGGTGCCCAACGCGAGTTGACCGTCAAATGGCGTGTTGAGCGACAGCGTATTCCAGCCCCAGATCATTCCGGCCAGCGAACGGAAGATAAAACCGAACGCCACGGTGAGGATGAATATGCTTGCCGCCGACTGGCCGATAATTCGGCGCATGATCTGGGCATCGATCAGGTAGCCCATGACGCCAACCGTGAGGCAACCGAGGACGAACGCTGGCCAGAAACTCCCACCCATGGCCTCCGACCAGGCCAGTACCGTAAAGGCGCCCAGCATCATGAACTCGCCGTGGGCGAAATTGACAACCTCGGTGGCCTTGTAGATCAGTACGAAGCCGAGCGCAATGAGCCCGTACGCGCAACCCTGCGCAAGGCCCGTAATTGCCAGGTGCACGAAATCATCGAATGACAGCAAATTCTGCTCCCCCCCGGAGCATCGTTGTTTTTGCTTTATTCGCTTTAGAATACCGGATCGGCTGTCAAATGTGACACAAAAGTCAGCAACCCGCCGGGGCCGATTTAGGCTATTATTCGCGGCTCGCTCAATTGAGGACCTTCCATGCTCGAAAAGCTCCAGTTCTACATCGACGGTCAATGGGTCGACCCGGTCGAACCCCGTACGCTGAACGTCGTCAATCCCGCTACTGAGGAGGCCTATGGCCGTATCAGCCTGGGTTCGGCAGCCGACGTGGACAATGCTGTCGCCGCAGCCAAACGTGCGTTCGAGAACTTCTCACAGACATCGCGCGAAGAGCGCATGGAACTGCTGCAGGCAATCCTTGATGAATACGCCAAACGTTTCAACGACGTTGCGGAGGCGATCATGGACGAAATGGGCGCGCCCTGGAGCCTGGCCAGGGACGCACAGGCAGCGAGCGGCACGCAGCACATCAAGGCGGCGCTGAAGGCATTGGAGCACTACGAGTTCGAAGAACGCATCCGCACGACCAACGTCGTGAAGGAGCCTATTGGTGTATGTGGCCTGATTACGCCATGGAACTGGCCGATGAACCAGATCGCGGTCAAGGTCGCCCCTGCCCTGGCCGCAGGCTGCACAATGGTGCTCAAACCCAGCGAAATAGCGCCGTTTGATGCGATCGTATTCGCAGAGGTTTTGGACGCCGCCGGTGTGCCGGCAGGCGTATTCAACCTTGTCAACGGCGATGGCCCTGGTGTCGGAAGTGCACTGTCCGGCCACCCGGACATCGCCATGGTGTCATTCACCGGCTCGACTCGCGCCGGCGTCCGGGTGGCGCAAAATGCTGCGCCGACCGTGAAACGCGTCGCTCAGGAACTTGGCGGCAAGTCTGCAAATATTATCGTTGACGACGAGATGTTCGAGAAAGGCGTGTCATCGGGCGCGAGTGACATGTTCGAGAACACGGGCCAGTCCTGCGATGCTCCATCGCGCATGCTCGTGCCACGGCACCGCATGGATGAGGCCGCAGCCATCGCCGCCAACGTGGCATCGACGACCAAAGTCGGCAACCCGCGCGATGAGGGCGTGAATATGGGGCCGGTTGTTTCGGATGTGCAGTGGCGGAAAATCCAGGACCTCATCCAGGCAGGCATTGATGAAGGCGCTACGCTGGTAACGGGAGGCACTGGACGACCGGACGGTCTCGACAAGGGCTATTACGTGAAACCTACGGTGTTTGCCGATGTCACTAATGACATGACTATAGCCAGGGAAGAAATTTTCGGGCCCGTTCTTTCAATCATTGCGTATGACCATGAAGACGACGCCATTCGTATCGCAAATGACACGCCTTACGGGCTGTCCGGTTACGTCACGTGTGCCGATCTCGACGCGGCTCGCCGCATCGCCTCGCGGATGCGAACGGGCATGGTACATATCAACGGCGCCTGGCTTGAATCAGCTGCGCCTTTTGGCGGTTATAAACAATCCGGCAATGGTCGCGAATGGGGCCACCACGGCATGAGTGAATTCCTCGAAATGAAGTCGATATACGGCTACGAAAAGAGAAAGAAATAATGAAACGGACCTTCCTTTTGATAGCGTGCCTGAGTGCGCTCATCGTAAGCGCGTGCACGAGCG
>JBFFOS010000161.1:0-5167 GCA_041574375.1 Woeseiaceae bacterium | reverse complement strand
TCGAAGATGCGAAGGCGTATCGCTATCACAACTATCCTGCGAACCAGATGGCAGGCATCCAGAGTGCGTTTCCATCCTTTATGGATTCGAGTCACCAGGTGCGGACTATAGAGGATGCAGAACACTACCTGTCGCGCATGAGCGAGTTGCCACGCAAGCATGAGCAGTACCTGCTTGGTCTGAAGACTCGGGAGAGCCGCGACATCATCCCGCCGCGTTTCGTTATCGAGCGGATTCTGGAGCAAATGCGCGACTTTGTCGCGACGCCGGCGCAGGAGAACATCCTTTATACGTCGCTGGCAGAGAAACTCGAAGAAGCCGAGAAGATTGACGGCGCGCAGGCGGCGGACGTATTGCAGCGGGTGGAAGCCTCGATTGTCGAGAACGTGTACCCGGCCTTCGACCTGTTCATCAACTACTTCGGTGAGCTGGAGGCGAAAGCCGGCGACGATCACGGGTTATGGCACCTGCCCGACGGCGATGCGGCATACCGACTTGCGTTGCGTTTCTTCACAACGACAAGCTACACGGCTGATGAGATTCACGAGATTGGCCTGGCCGAAGTCGATCGCATCCAGGCTGAGATTCTCGAGATCCTCAAGGTCGAGGGTATCGATGTCGGGCCGGGCTTTACAGCGGCCATGGAAGCCTATTCGGCGTCGCCTGACTTCTACTACGAGGACAGCGACGAAGGCCGGCAGCAGATTCTGGACGACTACCAGGCAATACTCGACGAACTCAATGCAGGGCTCGACGATGCCTTTAACCTGCGTCCGGACGCAGGTGTCGAAGTTGTGCGGGTCCCCGAGTTCAGGGAAAAAACGGCGTCCGGCGCTTACTACCAACAGCCGTCGCTGGACGGTACCCGCCCGGGACGCTTCTACGCGAACCTCTACGATATCAAGGCGACACCGAAGTATGGTATGCGGACGCTTGCAGTTCACGAAGGCATCCCCGGGCATCATTTTCAGATCGCGATCGCGTTAGAACTTGAAGGCGTACCGCTGATTCGCCGCTTCGGGTTTTTTACGGCCTACATCGAGGGCTGGGCCCTGTATGCGGAACGCGTGGCCTGGGAGCTCGGGCTGATGCCCACGCATGCGGACAACATCGGCCGTCTGATAGCGGAGCTGTTTCGCGCCGTCCGCCTCGTTGTCGATACCGGCATCCACCAAAGGCGATGGACGCGCGAGGAAGCGATCGAATACATGCTGGCAAACACCGGCATGGCAGAAAGTGATGTCGTTTCCGAGGTCGAGCGCTATATCGTTATGCCGGGCCAGGCGACAGCCTACAAGGTCGGCATGATGAAGATCCTGGAGCTGCGCCAGAAAGCCATGGATGAACTGGGTGACCGCTTCGATCTGCGTGATTTTCACGACGTCGTGCTCAAGAACGGCGCCGTTCCGCTCGATATCCTGGAGCAAATTGTCGACGACTACATCACCTCGGCGGTGCAGTCGGAACGATCCTAGCTCAGCTGGATAGAGTATTTTCCTCCGAAGGCAGGGGTTTCCCGCTCGCGCGGTTGAGTTCGCCGTCCAGCAACAGGAACGCCTCGCGGCCGTCATCGGAAGGCTCATAGGCCTGGCCCATGAACTCGGTCAGCATCCATTTCCGATCCTCGATGCGTGGATCCCGAACCGTTTGCCGGAGCACTTAGCGGGTCGCGAGGTCGCCGCTAATCCGGTTGCCCGCCCGAATCACTCTTCGCGGTATCGGATTTCCCGAGATAGAGTCTCTCGCGGTCGAAGGTCTCGTCTTCACGAAGCGTTATGGTGGTCCGGATGCCCTCACAATCGGCGCATGGCAGGGTGCCGCATGCAGCAACCAGAAAGAGTATGACCACCAGGAGTATTCGCATCGGGCCCTCGCATTTCGTCTGTGACCGGGAAGGTTGTTCATGCCGATAGAAAAGGGCCTGCGACAAACGTTACAGTGACAGGTGATGGCCGAGAGAACTCTTCTGTTGATTGCTGTTTCTTTAATGACGGCCTGCGCTGCGTCGCCGGACCCCGTGTCGACAACTGCGCAACAAGAGCCTGTCACAGCAGAAGAGAAAGATCCGCTCCTCGACCGCACCCAGGCCAGGGTCGAGAGCGTCGTGACGAGCACTGCACAGGTTGTCGATAACATTTTCGGGTCGGCGGATGTCGAGGAGGAAGCGTCTGTAACGCGGGGGCGTCTCTCCGTTGGCGGGCAATGGGATCAGCGCGATGGGCTCAGGGAGCGACTTCGCCTCAAGGCGCGCTTCGCACTTCCGGCCCTTGAAGAGCGCACCAGCTTTTTCTTCGGGCGCGGCGATGTCAACGACTTCGTCGACGGCTCAGCGGACGACAATATCGACACCCTGCCAAGCCGGTTCAATGACTTTCAGGACGAAGACTGGCTGCTCGGTATCGGCTATAGCCGCGACGCGAAGCTGCGACGCGGCTGGTCGTTTGGCGTCGGCGTTCGGATGAAGACGCCGCTTGAACCCTTCGTGCGGGCGACGTACCGCTGGAACCGGGCATTCAGCGACAACTGGTTGTGGCGGGTCGAGCCGCGCGTTTTCGTGCAGAGTCAGCGAGGTGCCGGCATCTCGGTTCAGAATGTGGTCGATCACGTACTCGACGATACCTGGTTGCTGCGGTCCTATTCGGTCGTCGTCGCCGAGGAGGAGATCGAGGGCGTCTCCTGGACGTCCAAGCTTGTTGCTTACCAGAACCTGTCGAAGAAGCACGCTTTGTCCTACGCAGTGTACGGGACGGGCGAGACCGACTACGAGGTGCCGCTGCGGGATTACGGTTTCGAACTACGCTATAGGCGGCAGATATCGCGGGAATGGCTGTTTGTCGAGCTGCTAACCTACATCAACTGGCCACGAGACTTTCTGAGCGAGGAGCGCGAGCGCAACCTCGGCGTCGGCATCGAATTCGAGATGCAGTTTGGCGACTGGCCGGGGCGGCCGCCACAGAGGCAGGACAGGCGATAACGAATGCGAGAATGCCACCCACTGAGCGGACGAGGATCAGTTGGATGCATTAGTGCCCCGCGAGACAAGGGGGTTCACAAACCGTCCGACAATTACCCTAGAATGAATTGCTCAGTCGAACGGGCAGGTCTATGAGTCGGATTGGATCAATGGTGAGTGAACTGCGGCGGCGTCGCGTCTTCAGGGTGGCTGGTCTCTACATCGTTGGCGCATGGGTAGCGCTGCAGGTCTTCGATCTGGCGTTTGCGTCCTGGGGGCTACCTGAAACCACGTTGCGCTTCGTGTGGGTTGCGGTCATTGTGTTTTTCCCACTTGCCCTCGTTTTCGGCTGGCGCTTCGACATCACGCCCAACGGAATCGTCCGTACGCCGCCCGCTTCGGGTAGTGAAGATCTTGGTCTCAAACCCGCGGACTACGCCGTACTCATTGGACTTCTCGCAGTACTGATTACCAGTGGCTGGTTCCTGGCAGGGAGAATATCTGACGAACCGCCTGCACAGGCGATGGTCGATATCCCGCAACCCAATATCGATCCGCTTTCTATTGCCGTGCTCCCATTTGCTACGCGCAGCAACGTCGATGACACCGCCTACTTTGCCGATGGCATTCACGACGATCTTCTGACGACCTTGTCCAAGGTCTCCGCGCTTAAGGTTATCTCCCGTACTTCAGTGCTGGAGTATCGTGAGACAAACAAGAACATTCGCGAGATCGGGCGCGAACTCGGCGCCGCCAATGTACTTGAGGGCGGAGTGCAGCAGGCAGGGAATAATGTCCGCATCAACGTGCAGTTGATCGATGCGGAAACAGATGAGCATATCTGGGCACACACTTTCGATCGCGAGCTTTCCATCGAGAATGTTTTTGCAATACAAAGCGAAATTGTGGAGACGATCGCCGCACAGCTAGCCGCTACGTTATCGCCGGAGGAGCGCGTCCGCATCAGGCGCGATCGTACGGACAATCTGGAGGCCTTTCGTGAGTTCACGCGCGGCAAGCAGGATATGTCTCTAGCTTCTTTCAAGGGATTGAACGACGCCGTGACTCATTTCGAGTCAGCCATTCGTCTCGATCCGGAGTATGTCCTCGCACATGCAGCGCTTGCGAACTCCTACGCATCGATGGCCAGCACCGGTGCGATTTCGGTGTCCGAAATGATCGCGAAGGGTCGCGGGCACATCGACACGGCTGTGGAGCTGAACGCGGACAATGGCTTTGTACAGGCAGTGTTGGCGCGATACGCGGCGGCAGAAGGAGATCCGGCAGCTGAGAGTCTGTTCCTTCGCGCCCTCGACCTCGCGCCAAACGACGTCGATGTGCTTAACATCTATGCCACCCATCTTCGTACTGCGCGTCGCAGCGAAGAAGCCCTGCCCATACTTGAGCGTGCACTGGATCTCGACCCCCTCTCCGTCCTGCTTTATCACGACCTTGGTCGGGTGAACCTGTGGATGGGAAATTTCGAGCCCGCGCTCGCGGCGTTCAGGCGCATTGCCCAAATCAACCCCGGCAATCCTTATGCGGCCCATGGTGCGGGCATGGCGACTATCCTCAGCGGACAGCTCGCCGAGGCGGGATACTGGTCGGATAAGGCGGCACAAATGGATTCGGCCGACTACGAGAATCCCTCGACCTCGGTGTTCATCTATGTGAGTGCTGGAAATATGGAAATGGCCGAGCGTCGACTGATCGATGCTCTCGAACTTGGTCCGGAGGAGCCGTATCCACTGTCAGCAAAAGCTTACTTTCTGCTTCACACCGGCGAGAGAGACAAAGCGATCGATATCGCCAAGGCTTCGCTGGCCATGGGGCTCGACGATCGCTGGGGCTCTGACATGGTGTTCCTGCGCCTGGTTGCCAACGATGCGCTGGCCACCGGACGTTACGAGGAGGCGCTGGCGTGGTTTGAGCAGAAAGTTCCGGAACTGGTTGGCGAGCTACCGCAGGTCAATTCGACAAATATCCTGAAGGCCGTCGATCTGGGGCACTTGCTGCTCGCGACTGGCAGCGAGGGGCGAGCACGGCACCTGCTCGAGACGGTTGTTGCGACTTTCGATGCGGAGTACACGCTCGGCTCGGCAAATTTCCCGTTGGGTATTTCCAAGGTCGAAGCGCTCGCCTTGCTGGGTCGCCATGACGAGGCCTTATCGGAATTGCGTCGACTGGTCGACGATGGCTGGCGCGTAAACTGGC
>JBFFOS010000160.1:0-5611 GCA_041574375.1 Woeseiaceae bacterium | reverse complement strand
TTGGCAGCACGACGCCGGACCCGTTCCTGGCGGTGGTCTACGGGCCGATGCTGCAGTTTGCGGGAACCCATGCGTACACATTGAAACGTGACGAGGACCACCTGACCGGCAATGTCGGCCTGCAGTGGCATCCAACCCCAGATTCGATGCTGTACCTCAATGTATCCACCGGGTACAAGGCCGGCGGGTTCGACGAGGGCAACCCGCTCGGGAACCTGGCTGACGCAGAATTCGAGGACGAAACGGTGCTCGGAGTCGAGGCCGGAGGAAAATTCACGGTACTCGACGGCAGGGGCCGCATCAACGCGGCCGTGTTCCACTCGACGTACAAGGACATGCAGGTAAGCACGTTCGACGGCAATGCCGCCTTTGTCGTTGGCAACGCAGCCGAATCGGTGGTGACGGGCGTGGAAGCGGACTGGACGTTTGCCATCACCGAGCACCTGATCCTGTCCGGCGCCCTGGCCTTGTTGAATGCAAAATACGACAGCTTTCCCGACTCCGCCTGCACGTCCCCGCAAGTCACCGCGTGGGTTGCCGCCGGCAATCCGCGTTCGACCTGCACTCAGGACCTGTCCGGCCGGCAACTGCAATTCGCGCCGGATTGGGCCGTGAATATAGCGGCCCGGTATGTCCGGCCGGTCGGTAAAGATCTCGAGCTCGGTCTTTCGGTCGACATCAATGCCAGTGACGATACGGTTATCGCGGCAGACGGCGATCCGCTACTCGCCCAGAAGGCGCACGAGAAAATCAATGCGCGAATCTCGCTGGGTACAAGCGACGGAAAATGGTCGATTGCTGTCGTCGGCAAGAACCTGGGGGATGAGGCGACGACGACTTTCGGCAATGACATTCCGCTGGGTAGTCTCGGTTTCGACGGCTCGTACTTCCAGCACATTGACCCGCCGCGCACGATCACCTTGCAGGGTCGTTGGTCGTTCTGATTTGGGAAAAGGGCCGCTGGAAAGCGGCCCTTCGTTCAGTGACTCAGTCCCCGTCTCGCCGACGCAGAGGTAGAGCCTGTTCGTGGCTGTCAGGTTACGGCAGCTGTCCCAGCGCGAATTCCGCGAACAATGCATGGACCTCCTTCGTCGGGTGCAGCGGGTCCCAGAGGAAGTATCCATCGCGGTCTTTGCAGAACGCGCCTTCGGTGACGCCTAACGCCACGCATGAGTCCGTAACATTGGTGAGGCCGAATGCCTCTGGCGTTGCCATCATTCCGCTGACGAAAGCGAAGTAATCGACGACCGAGACATTCATATCTGTCTCGCTGGCGTACGACTGGATGACGGGTTGCAGAAACATGTAGTTGTAAATCCAGCTCAGGCTCGGTGCCGTCGGATCCTCAGGCGGCGGCACTATTGGCGAAATCTCTACAGGCAACAAGTACGCGAACAGTAGGTTCCGTGCGCCGCACTCATAAAGAATGCCGATATTTGTGGCAATGCTGGTGGTCATGCCGGAAAGGACGACGAACGGATCCTCTCCTGCGATTATGTCGGCCAGGTCAAAGTAGCCGGAATCCACGACAAACAGCGTGTCGTCCATCGGAGCGTAGGTGCAATAACCGTTATCTCTCCAGGCCTGCACCTGGTCGTACAGACTTGGCAACAGGTCATCATCAAGTTCGCGAGCGCGCGCGTAACCAAAGGCATAGTTGCCAAAGGCCGGATCACGATAGGCGGGTTTTGCCCATTCGGCCAGGTCCATCTTTTGTGCCATGAGTTCGACCCAGGTGCGACCGTTGCTGAAATGATGCCCGCCGACACCGTAACTGGGGCCAAACAACTCGAAAGGTGGGTGCGCGGTCTCACCGGTGACGGCGAAATGGTTGCCGGGATCAATGAAGCTGGCACCGAAGACAAACAGTCGGGAATAGCCGTGCTCGGTGTCTGCGACGGCCACTCCGGTCGCAAGTGGCAGCAGCGCCAGCAAAACGACCATCATGCGTTTCAGAGTTTTCATGTTATCTCTCCATTCAGTGGCTTCGGGGCCGCTACCCACCGGGACTGCCGCCCCACACAAGTAGCGTATGAAGGTCCTTGCGTCGCTGCATGACGGCTGGGTGACGGGCAGCTGACGGTATCGGGACAGACCCGCGTTCAGTGCGTCGATGGTTCGGTTTGCCACATGGTATTCGGCTCCCGAAGCCTTAAAATGGAAGGGAAAAGGACAACATCCTGTGTACCGTTTCGATGACTTCCTGGCCGACCCGGAGACGTGGCGACTGACCCGCGGCGGGGAGGAGATTCATCTCGAGCCGGTCGTCCTGAAACTCCTCATCTACCTGATTGCCCACCGTGAGCGGCTCGTCACGCGGCAGGAGCTGATGGACACGGTCTGGGGCGACACCGTGATCAGTGAGTCGGCGCTCACGAAGGCCGTTGCCCGGCTGCGCAAGGCGCTGGACGATGACTCGGACGCTCCTCGCTATCTCGAGACCGTCCGCTCCAAAGGCTATCGCTTCGTTGCCGATGTCGAGGAGATAGAACGCCAGGGCGGCGCCGGCTCGCCGTCACGAAAGACCTACGCGCGAACCGCCAACCGAAGCCTGTTCCTGGCCGCCGCCGCGATGGTCGCGCTGATCATCCTGAGCGTTTTCTGGCTCCGTTCACCTCAGCATGAGGAGGTTCCGCAGGGAGAGGTGATCCGCTCGCTCGCCGTGCTGCCGCTGAACAACCTGACCGGCGACCCTCAGCAGGACTATTACGTCGACGGTATCCAGGATCTCCTGATCACGGAGCTGTCGCAGCTCTCCGGGCTGCGGGTCACTTCCCGCCAGTCAACGAAAAGATACCGGGCCAGCGAACTGCTTGCTACGGACATAGCGAAGGAACTCGGCGTGGATGCCCTGGTCGAGGGCAGCCTGCTCAGAGAGGGCAGCAGGATCGAGGTCACCATCCAGTTGATCGACGGGCGGAGCGATGAACACCTTTGGGCGGAACGATACGCGCGTGAAACGTCTTACGTATTTGACCTCGTATCCGACATGGCGAGATCGATCGGCACGGAGATCGACCCCGCTCGGGCCCCGTCAGTGTCGGATCGAATGGCCGTCCCCTTCGACGAGCGCGCGTCCGAGGCATATTTCCGGGGGCTTAAGCATCTCGATGGCCTGGCGCGAGATGAAATCCAGTTTGCCATCGAACAGTTCCAGGAAGCGGTCGCGCTCGAACCGGAGTTCGCGCTTGCCTGGGGTCACCTGGCGGTAGCGCATATGATACAGGGGATGCAGGGTTTTGCTCCGCCGCGAGAATCGATTGAACAAGCCCGTGCCGCTGCTTTGAGGGCGCTCGAGGTCGACGGCCGATCCTATATCGGACACTCGTCGATCGGCTGGATCGGTCTGTGGACGGGGGACCTGGACCGTGGATGCGAATCGTTAAAGGACGCTCTGCGACTCAACCCCTCGGACCCCTACGTGATTCACGGTGATGCCGACTGCCTGATGTTCGCCGGGCGTATGGACGAGAGCATCGTCCGGATGCGCGAGCTCGTGATACTCAATCCGTTCAGTGCCATACAGAGTGGGGCGCTGGCGTACCATCTCTTCCTTGCGCGCCGCTACGATGAGTCCATTGCCGCGATCGAAGCAGCGCGAGAACGACTTCCCGGGTTCTTGGCGCACTACACTCTCGCGCGGGTTTACTGGGTGCAGGGCGACTTCGACAAAGCACTGGAGGCGGAGCGACTGGAACTCATGTGGCGCGGCGACACGGTTCTCCTGGCGGCCCTCGAAGAGGGCCTCGATGCCGCTGGCCCGACTGGCGCCATGCGCGCAATAGCGGAAGCGCTGGTCGCCCGGTCGAACGAATCCTATGTGGATCCCTTCGAGATCGGGAAGACCTTCGCCCGCGCAGGGATGGTCGACGAGGCGCTGCACTGGCTGAACCGCGCCGTCGAATACGGTTCGTTCGAGATCACGTACCTTGCCTTCCGGCCGGAATTCGATGTATTGCGAGGCGATCCGCGGTTCGAAGATCTCCTGGAGCGTGCATACGGTCAGGGGAATCCGTTTATCGCACGTCCCTAGGAGATGAATCCCATGGAATGCACTTGCTCGTGTGGAGCCACCAGTTTTCAAACACTTGGCATGCCACTTTTCCGGTTCTTCTGTCACTGCACGATCTGTCAACGATTCAATGACGCTCCTTTCGCAGACATGCTTGTTTTTCGGGCCGAGGACGTGGTGCTGCCACCCCCGGAGACCGTCATTTTCGACACGTACAGACCGCCCCCGAATGTTCAGCGAGGGAAATGCGCAACCTGCGGTCAGCCTGCAGTATCGGTCTTAACGGTACGGTTTCTGCCGAGACTGGTCACAGTTCCGAGGCCGATGTTCAGATCGGACGCGGAACTGCCGTCACCCCAGGCGCACGGTTTCTACGACAAGCGGGTATCGGATGCTAAGGACCAACTGCCAAAGTACGAGGGTTATTTTCGGAATCAAATCGCCTTCCTGAAATTTCTCTGGTTGGCAAGACGACCAAAGACCGGACTGCAGTAAGCAAAAGGACAACATCCTACGTGGATCCCTTCGATATCGCGGGGACCTTCGCCCGGGCAGGGATGGTCGACGAGGTACTATACTGGCTGGACAGGGCCGGCGAGTACGGTTCTTACAGAGCCACCTACATAGCCTTCTGGCCTCACCTGGATGTCGTTCGCTTACTCCGCCGACTCATCTCCGGCGAGAGCTTCATCCAGCAACTCGACCAGCTCATCCCGGCTGTAGCTATACGGGCCCCACTGGTTCAGCTGCACAAGCTCGCCGACCTTCGTGCGAATGATCCGCGCTTGTTCTTCCGCGTTCGGCACAACCAAGTAACGACGCAAAGGTTTGTCGTCGAACAGTGCATGCATGAACGCTGCGGAAACCTCATCGGGTTCCTTGAGAGACAGCTCGCGTTCGGCGATCGCCTGGTAGGCCTTTTTCATTTCTTCGGTAATTTCACCGTCGGCTGCTTTTATCTGCTCGAGTCTTCGAGCAACACTGGTACGACGGATGTTCGACTTGTAGTTGCCGGGCTCGACAACGCTGACCGCGACACCGTGCGGTTCCATCTCGGCGGCCAGCGAATCCGTGTACGCCTCGATCCAGTGTTTGCTGCCGCTGTAGGCGCTGAAGCCCGGAAATGCCGAGTTGGTGCCTGCGGTCGACCCCGTCGTCACGATACGGCCCCCGGATTCGATGACCAGGGGCGCGAACGCCTTGGTCGTGCGGTAGACGCCTTCGACGTTGACGAGATAGACGAACGTCTGGTCCTCGATCGGTGTATCGACAACCGGGCCGCCACCGCCAACGCCGGCATTGTTTACGAGGCCATACAGGCCGGTACCCTTCTCCCTGATCATCGCGACGGCTGAATCGACCTGGTCCTGCCTGGTGACGTCGAGTTTCACGGCCGTGACGTTGTCGATCGCGTCCAGTTCCGCAAGGTCCTCGTCCTTACGCGCACCCGCGTAGACGTGGTAGCCCTCCGCCGCCAGCGTCTCGGCGAGATTGCGGCCGATGCCAGTGCTGGCGCCGGTGATCAGGATGGACTTGTGGTCTTCTGCGACGACGGTTGGCGGTGCCGATGAAAAAAGCACGGCAACGACAACGGTGGCG
>JBFFOS010000159.1:0-5708 GCA_041574375.1 Woeseiaceae bacterium | reverse complement strand
CGCTCCGCCAGGCCAACCTTCTCGATAATGCTCCGCGCCATCTTGCGCGCCTGCTCATGGCCCGCGAGTTCTAAAGGCAGCATGACGTTTTCGAGCGCGTTGAGCGAAGGCACCAGGTGAAATGACTGAAACACGAAGCCGACACTTTCGGCCCTGACGAGGGCGCGACCGTCTTCGTCCAGGGTCGACAGGTTCTTGCCATTCAGGTCCACGTGGCCGCGAGTTGGCAGGTCGAGACCCGCGAGCAACGCCAGCAAGGTGGACTTGCCTGCACCGGATGCGCCAACAACGGCAACGGTTTCGCCTGCATCGATGTTGAAACTGACGTCGTTCAGGATGGTCAGAGTCCCTTCAGGGCTGCTAACCTCCTTACTCAACCTGTGTGCCTCGAGCACTTTATCCACTGACTGATCCAGCATGCGAAAATTATTGACTCTTGTTGTGTTGTTTTTGACCGCCGGTGTACAGGCGACGGAACCACCGACCGTGTTGATCTTCGGCGACAGCCTGAGCGCCGGTTTTGGTATAGACGTTGACCAATCCTGGGCCACTTTGTTGCAAGACCGGCTTGCAGAGCAAGGGTACGAACATCGCGTAGTGAACGCCAGCATTAGCGGTGAGACCACCGAAGGCGGTGCGGCGCGGATTGACGGTGCCCTCGGCACGTTCAAGCCGGACCTGATCGTACTGGAGCTCGGCGGTAATGACGGCCTGCGTGGTTTTCCGCCCGCCCGTATCAAGGAAAATCTCAAGGTCATTGTCGCACAGGCCAAGGCTTCCGGCGCAGCGGTCGTACTACTGGGGATCCGCATACCCACGAATTACGGCACTCGCTACACTCAGGCCTTCGAGGCCGTTTACGCGGAGGTGGCCGAGGACCTCGGTGTCGAATGGATCGAGTTCTTCATGCAGGGTGTCGCAATGAACGATGAATTGCTTCAGGAGGATCGCATTCATCCGAATGTCGCTGCGCAACCGATTCTCCTGGATAACGCCTGGCCCATTATCCGCGCTACACTAGACGCGCAATAATACGAGAGAGGCACCGTGGATAAAGTTTGGCTCAAGTCCTATCCGGAAGGCATGCCGGAAGAAGTACCGACACCGCCCTGGCGTTCGGTAAAAGACCTGTTTGAACACAGTTTTGCCGCGTACCCCAACAACGCGGCGTACTCGAACATGGGTAAGACGCTCACCTACGCCGACCTGAATGAGCTGTCGATGCGCTTCGCTTGCTTCCTGCAACAGGAGCTGGGGCTGACGCGCGGTGAGCGCGTTGCCATCATGTTACCCAACGTCCTGCAGTACCCCGTAGCCATGTGCGGCACCTTCAGGGCCGGGCTCGTCGTAGTGAACGTGAATCCCTTGTACACAGCAAGGGAGCTTAAGCACCAGCTGAACGACTCTGGCGCCCGCTGCATCGTTATTCTTGAGAATTTCGCGAACATCCTTGAAGACGTCATTGCGGACACGGATGTCGATCACGTCGTCACGACGGGTCTGGGCGACCTGCTTGGCTGGCCAAAGAGCACCATCACCAATCTCGTTATGCGGCACGTGAAGAAAGCCGTGCCCGCGTATCGCTTTGCCAATAGAACACCGTTCAATCGCGCTTTGAAAACCGGTGCCGGCAAAAAACTGAAACCGGTTGATATCGGATACGCAGACATCGCCTACCTGCAGTACACCGGCGGCACCACCGGTGTTTCCAAGGGCGCAATGCTCAGTCACCGCAACATGGTCTACAACGTGCAGCAGACCATCACCTGGCAGGCAGATGCGTATGCCGGTGTCGAGCCAATTATTGCCATTACGGCGCTACCGCTTTATCACATCTTCTCGCTGGAAGGGAATTGTCTGACCGTGATGGCTCAGGGCGGCCAAAACGTACTGATTTCCAACCCGCGCGACTTCGAAGGGTTTGCGAAAGAAATCGCGCGCTTTGATTTCAACCTGTTTACGGGCGTCAACACGATGTTCGCCTCGCTCATGCATACGCCGAGTTTTGACAAGATCGACTTCAGCCCTCTGCGCGTTTGTATTGGTGGGGGCATGGCGGTACAGCCCGCTGTCGCCAAGGAATGGAAACAGAGAACCGGGCGTACGATCCTGCAGGGCTATGGACTGACAGAAACCTCCCCGGTCGCAATCTGTTGCACGATCGACAGCGACTTCAACGGCACAATCGGGCTGCCGGTGCCATCGACTGACGTGATGATCGCTAGCGACGACGGCAACGACCTGCCGCTTGGTGAGGTTGGCGAAATCTGCATCAAGGGCCCGCAGGTCATGGAGGGCTACTGGCAACGCCCGAAAGATACGGCCGAAGTAATGTTGCCGGGTGGCTGGCTGAGGACCGGCGATGTCGGCCGTATGGATGAAGATGGTTTCTTCTGGATAGAGGATCGCAAGAAAGACATGATTCTCGTTTCCGGCTTCAATGTATATCCCAATGAAATCGAAAACGTTGTTGTCGAGCTGGACGGCGTACTGGAAGCCGCAGCCATAGGGGTGACGGATGAGCGCTCAGGTGAGGTCGTCAAGATCTTCGCGGTTCGCAAGGACGACAGTCTCACAGAACAGGACATTATCGACCACTGCCGCGCAAACCTGACCGGATACAAGCGGCCGAAGATGGTCGAATTCCGTGACGAATTGCCCAAGACCAACGTCGGCAAGATTCTGCGGCGCGAGCTGCGCGACAGCTAAAAGACCGGGGTGACGCCCAAAAGGGCGTCCCCTCTTCTATTTGTGGTACTGCGGACTCAGCTCGTGCACCGCATCGACGAGCACGCCGAGATTGTCCGGATCAATATCCGGCGTGATCCCGTGACCAAGATTGAATACGTGCCCCGGGCCACTACCGTAACTCGCCAGCGTCCGCGCTACGCCTTCCCGAATTACTTCAGGGCTTTCACGCAGGGTTGCAGGGTCCAGGTTGCCCTGCAGGGCGACCTTGTCCTGCACGTATTCTCGCGCCTGGGCGAGGTCGGTGGTCCAGTCAACGCCCAACGCATCACAGCCGGTCTCCGCAAGATCCCTGAGCAACGGACCCGCGCCCTTGGTAAAGAGTATGACCGGAATTTTTCGGCCATCTTTTTCGCGCGTCAGGCCGTCGACGATCTTCTGCATACTGGCCAGGGAAAAGCGACGAAAATCATCGGGCTCGAGAGCAGCACCCCAGGTATCGAAAATCTGCACAGCCTGCGCACCCGCTTCGATTTGTGCGTTGAGATACTCGGTCGTTGTCTCGGCCACCTTGTCCATGAGCTCGTCGAGGACTTCGGGCGCTTCCTTGGCAAGTCCCTTGATGATCGGGAATTCCCTGCTCGAGCCGCCTTCGACCATATATGTGCCGCAGGTAAACGGGCTGCCTGCGAAGCCGATCAGGGGCACCTTGCCGTCCAGCTCACGACGAATGGTTCTTACGGCGTCAAACACGTAGCCAAGCTCCTTTTCGACATCGGGCACACGCAGTCCGCGAATCGCATCGGCTGTCTGCACCGGATTCTTGAACTTCGGCCCCTCGCCCGCGATGAAGTAAAGCCCTAAGCCCATCGCGTCGGGAACAGTGAGAATGTCAGAAAACAAAATGGCTGCATCCAGCGCATATCGCCTGAGCGGCTGCATGGTAACCTCACATGCAAGGTCCGGATTGCGACACAGGCTCATGAAGTCGCCGGCCTCGGCGCGCGTAGCACGATACTCGGGCAGGTAACGACCAGCCTGGCGCATGATCCAAAGCGGCGTGCGGGATGTGGGCTGGCGTAACAAGGCACGCAGCAGAAGGTCGTTTTGCAATTCACTCATCGGGTACCTACCTGTTCTTCTATAGAAGCCTGCATAGCCTCCGCCGCCGCACGCGGACTTTCCGCGTCTCGAATCGGGCGGCCGACTACTATGTAGTCGCAACCGTTCTGAAAGGCCGTCTCGACAGTTACGACACGTTTCTGGTCCCCCACCGGCTTGTTATCGACCGGGCGAATGCCTGGTGAGACAACCAGCAGCTTCTCGTCAACAAACTCTCTCAGGGCAGGTACTTCGAGCCCCGAGGAAATTACACCGTCACAACCCGACTCCAGGCACTGTTTTGCCCGGGACAGCACGAGGTCGCGAACGTCACATTTGAAGCCAAGGTCGTCGAGATCGCCGCGATCGAGACTTGTCAGGACGGTGACACCCAGCACTTTTAGCCTGTCGCCCTTGTTCTCGGCTGCTGCTTCCATGATCGAGCGGTTCCCATGGACGGTTACAAAAGTCGCACCACGGTCCTTGAGGGACCGCACAGCCGAGCCGACCGTTGCGGGTATGTCAAAGAACTTGAGGTCACAAAACACCTTCTTGTCACGGGCAAGCATCCAGTCGAGTAGCTCGAAATACTCGCCGCTCATCATGAGCTCAAGCCCTATCTTGTAGAAGGTCACCGCATCGCCCAACTCCTCCGCGAGCTGTCTTGCTCGCTCACAGGTTGGGACATCCATGGCGAAGATCAGGCGATCCCTGGAGGGTATGTCTTTGTGTTGCACGAGGAATCCTTTAATGCGAACTGTTGTTGGGGGCCTTCGCGCGTTACGTGCCCCCCGGGGTGCAGTGCACCGCCCTTACGCTCGGTTCCTGCAGGACGCGCATTCTACCAGTCTGTGAGCTCCTCGTGTGCAGCCATCGCGTAGCGATCCGTCATGCCCGCGATAAAGTCAGCGATGACCCTTGCGCGCGCCACCTCATCCAGCTTTGCTGCCGCCTCGGCGAACTGGCTCGGCATCAGCGATACGTCATCCGAGTAGGCGTTGAAAAGGTCCGCGACGATGCCCTGGGCGCGACGTGTCATTTCCAGCTTCTGCTCATGCCGGTACAGGTGCTTGTTCAGAAACTTCTTCAGCGAGACATGCTGTTCGTACACGTGTGGCGACATGTTGACGAGCGGATCGCCCTGTTCCCGCACGTCGTCGATCGATTGCACGCCGGAAGCATCGATCTGCCGCCTGGTTTCCTCGATGAGATCGGTAACGACCGTGCCGATCATGCGACGAATGATCTCGTAGATCAGGCGCCGATCTTCGAGTTCCGGATAGCGCGCATGAACTTCCAGGTACTGGGTTTCGAAGAGCGCCTGCTCCCGGAGCTGATCGAGCGTCAGCAGGCCGGCGCGGAAGCCGTCGTCCACATCATGATTGTTGTAAGCAATCGCATCCGCGATATTTGCTATTTGTGCTTCGAGGCCAGGCTGCTTGCGCTGGAGAAAACGTTCGCCGACGTCCCCAAGCTCGCGGGCATTGCGGGTTGAACAATGCTTGAGAATGCCCTCGCGCGTCTCAAACATGAGATTCAGGCCCGGGAAGTCTGCGTATTTTGCTTCGAGCTCGTCGACGACGCGCAAGGACTGCAGGTTATGCTCAAAACCGCCGAAGTCGCGCATGCAGGCATTGAGGGTGTCCTGGCCGGCATGCCCGAACGGCGTGTGCCCGAGGTCGTGCGCAAGACAAACGGCTTCGGTCAGCGGTTCATTCAGATTCAGTGCAGCGGCGACCGAGCGGCCAATTTGCGAGACCTCGAGCGAGTGGGTCAGTCTCGTGCGATACAGGTCACCCTCGTGATTGACGAATACCTGCGTCTTGTACACCAGGCGCCGGAAGGCCGTGGAGTGAATAATGCGGTCTCGATCGCGCTGGTACTCACCACGATAAGCAGGTTTCGGTTCGTCATATCGT
>JBFFOS010000158.1:0-5775 GCA_041574375.1 Woeseiaceae bacterium | reverse complement strand
GCGCCGACGCTCATGCTCGCGCCACTGCGAGTACGCTAACCCTTTCCGCGCCAGCTACCCGCAGCGCGCGGCACAGCTGCCGGACCGTGGCACCTGTCGTAATAACATCATCGATGATCAGCAGGTGCCGGTGCGAAATCGTCCTGCGAACGACAAACGCCCCGCGCAGGTTTCGCGCGCGGTCGTGTGCATTCAGCCCGGATTGCGAGGGCGTCGCACGCCGGCGAACGACGCCGCGTACCAGCGGCAGGCCCAGGTATCGTGCGACAGGCTTGCCGATCTCGTGTGCCTGGTTGAAGCCCCTGAACCAGCGCCGTCGCCAATGCAGCGGCACGGGGACGATGGCATCGATGTCATCGGGCAGCAGTGCGCACGCGTCACACAGCAATTCGGCAAACGCCGGCGCGTAGAAAAGCTTGCGCTGAAACTTGAGCGCCTTGATCGCGGCGTCTACCGGAAACTCGTACGCCAGCGGCGCGACCTCCGTTTCAAAGGGTGATGACGCCGGCGGCGGTGGCGACGCGATACGCGGCAGATCTGCGTCGCAGCCCGCACAGACATGCTTTTCCGGTTCGCGAGTACGCGCCCCGCAGAACACGCAGCGCAGGGGCATGACAGCGTCATCGAAAGCGCGTAACAGCATGACGCCATGTTGCGTCGCAAACCGGTGATACAGCTACCGGGAAATCGCCGTGATTTACAGAAAAAGCGTGGTACCGTGCGCCCATGCTTCGATTGCGAGACATCCGACGTCGTTTTGACCGCGCCGCGACCGGTTTCGACGACGCCGATTTTGTGCATGCGGTGACTCGCGATGGCCTGCGTGGCAGGCTGGAGCCCCTGCTGTTGAAACCCGACGCAATTCTCGATGTCGGCTCCGCTACGGGTGCCATGGGCCGGCTGCTGCGAAAGCGCTTCAAACGCGCGCATATCATTTCACTCGATCTCAGTCACGCCATGCTCAGGCAGGGCCGGAGTAACAAAGCCTGGTTCTCGCGGTCGTCATTCGTGCAGGGTGATGCACATCAACTGCCGTTCGCAGACGCGTCATTCGATATGGTCGTCGCTAACCAGGTACTTCCGTGGGCGCCGAACCCGCAGCCGGTTTTTGACGAGGTCTCCCGCGTGCTCAGGAAGGGCGGTGTCTTCGCTTTCGCTACCCTCGGCCCCGACAGCCTGCGGGAGATCGAGCGCGCATGGGCCGGCATTGACGGCGGCGCGCACGTGCTGCGCTTTCCCGATATGCATAACATCGGTGACGGTCTCGTGCGCTCGGGTCTGCGTGATCCCGTGCTCGATGTCGATCGCCTCGCCGTCACCTACGAGAACGCCGACAGGCTGTTCGCCGATTTGACCCGGGTTGGCGCGCGAAACGTTCTGACAGACCGCTCGCCAGGCATGGTCGGCAAGAGAAAGTTCCGCGCCATGACCGACGCCCTCGCAGCATCGGGGACCGACGGCACAATCATGCTCGATCTCGAGCTCGTGTACGGCCACTGCTGGGGATCGGGACCCAAAAGTGATCCCTCACTCTACGAAATTGACGCAAATCGTATTTCGCGACGCCGCCCGAGCGGCCGGCCGAAACCATAAAAACGCGACATTTGATTGTAAACTGTCCCCTAAGCTCTTGTTTAATAAGCATTAAAATCCATGCGAATTGTACCGGCAGCATTGCATGGGTCCCGCTATTTAAGTACACTGCCGAGGCTTTTTTGACCGACACGGCGGTCGAACCGGCCAATCGACGAATTCCCGGGGCCAACCGGGCCAGCGCTCACTGGCAAATCCAGTATTCGTCACATCCGGAATTTAGGACAGAAGTGCGATCGTTTCGGCGGTTGCAGGGTGGACAACTAATGATTCGAAAATCGATTATGAGCCTGCTAGGACTGGTATTGACCAGCGCGGCGAGCGCCGAGTGGGCCCTGAACATGCCCGAGGGCGTAACCGACCTCAGCGCCGAGACCTACAGGCTTCACATGATGGTCTTCTGGTGGTGTGTCGCTATCGGCGTCGTTGTTTTCGGCGTGATGATCATTTCGCTCATCAAACACCGCAAGTCGAAAGGCGCAGAACCCGCAACGTTCTCGCACAGCACGGTTGCCGAGGTTATCTGGACTGCGATTCCGGTCGTCATTCTCCTGATCATGGCGGTGCCCGCTGCGGAGACAATGGTCAAGCTCGAAGACACCCGCAACCCTGATATTTCCATTGTCGTCACGGCCTACCAGTGGAAGTGGCACTACAAGTACCAGGATGAGGGCGTCGAGTTTTACTCCAGCCTGGCTCGCTCGAGCGTTGAGGCCCGCCGCAAGCAATCCGGCGTCGACGTAAACAGCGTCGATAACTATCTTCTCGATGTTGATCACCCGGTTGTTGTGCCCAGAGGCGCGAAAGTTCGCCTGCTGCTGACATCCAACGATGTCATTCACTCGTGGTGGGTACCTGAACTCGCCATCAAGAAAGACGCTATTCCGGGCATCGTCAACGAAACCTGGTTCAACGCCAATGAAGTTGGCACCTATCGCGGCCAGTGCACCGAGTTATGCGGCAAGGACCATGGCTACATGCCGATCGTTGTCGAGGTCGTTGAGCCCGAGGCCTACCAGGCCTGGGTGGACACCCGCAAAGATGGCGACGCCAAGTTCGCCAGCGCACAGTAAAAGTTTGGAGTAATAGAATATGACTACTGCTGTAGCAGACGCACACGACGCCGAACATCACGACGACCACGGGCCGACCAAGGGTTACAAGCGCTGGCTGTTCTCAACCAACCATAAGGACATCGGCACGATGTACCTTATTTTCAGCCTCGTCATGTTCTTTGTTGGCGGCGCGATGGCAATGGTCATTCGCTCGGAACTCGCCGTACCGGGACTGCAGTTCGTACATCCGGAGTTCTTCAACTCGATGACGACGATGCACGCCCTGATCATGGTATTCGGCGCGGTGATGCCGGCCTTTGTGGGTCTTGCCAACTGGATGATTCCACTCATGATCGGCGCGCCCGACATGGCGCTGCCGCGCATGAACAACTGGTCTTTCTGGATCCTGCCGGTCGCTTTCGGCATCCTGCTTTCGACCCTGCTCATGCCGGGTGGCGCACCCGCCGGTGGCTGGACGATGTACCCACCCCTAATCCTGCAGACCGGCGATGCATTTCCGTTCCTGATTTTCTCCGTACACCTGATGGGTATCAGCTCGATCATGGGCTCGATCAACGTCATCGTAACGATCATCAACATGCGCGCCCCGGACATGACGCTCCTGAAAATGCCGATGTTTGTCTGGACCTGGCTGATCACGGCCTACCTGCTGATCGCCGTCATGCCGGTACTGGCGGGCGCGGTCACGATGCTGCTGACAGATCAGTTCTTCGGTACGAGCTTCTTCCTCGCGGCCGGCGGTGGCGACCCCGTCATGTTCCAGCACATCTTCTGGTTCTTCGGGCATCCGGAGGTGTACATCATGATTCTGCCGGCCTTTGGTGTCGTGTCAGAAATCATTCCGACGTTTTCGCGCAAGAAACTATTTGGCCACGACTCGATGGTTTACGCAGCAAGCTGTATCGCTTTCCTGTCGTTCATCGTGTGGGCACACCACATGTTCACCGTGGGCATGCCGCTGACAGGTCAGCTGTTCTTCATGTTCGCGACGATGCTTATTGCCGTACCGACGGGCGTGAAGATCTTTAACTGGGTTGCCACGATGTGGCGCGGAGCGATGACGTTCGAGACGCCGATGTTGTTCTCGCTCGCATTTGTCTTCCTGTTCACGATCGGTGGTTTCTCGGGCCTGATGCTCGCCATTCAGCCGGCGGACGTGCAATACCACGACACGTACTTCGTCGTGGCCCATTTCCACTACGTGCTCGTACCGGGTTCGGTCTTCGCCATCATGGCTGGCGCCTACTACTGGTTGCCGAAATGGACAGGGCACATGTACAACGAGAAGCTCGGCAAGCTGCATTTCTGGGCATCAACGATCTTCGTGAATATCACGTTCTTCCCGCAGCACTTCCTGGGATTGGCCGGCATGCCACGCCGAATCCCTGACTACTCGGTTCAGTTCGCTGATTTCAACCTGGTTTCGAGTATCGGAGCTATTGGCTTCGGCCTGTCGCAGCTGCTCTTCGTCGCTGTGCTCCTGACCGCGAAGAGCGGCGAGAAGGCAACGGATCGCGTCTGGGAAGGTTCACACGGTCTCGAGTGGACCGTGCCTTCGCCGGCACCATGGCATACATTTACGACGCCGCCGAAGGCGCGCATCGCCAACGAGGCATTCGAATAATCCATGGACGAACAAGAGCGGAAGAAAAACATCCGCCGCACGGCCTTGATCGTTGCGGCGGTTGCGCTCGCCTTCTACATTGGCTTCATCATGCTGGGCGTTATGCGCTCCTGATATCGACATGAACTCCGAGCAGCAGAAATCCGAAAATCGCTCCCTGGTGGGGCATTTGCTGATCATGACCGTTGCCATGTTCGGTTTCGGTTTTGCCCTGGTGCCGCTGTACGACGTGTTTTGTCAGATCACCGGTTTCGGCGGCCGCACGAATACGGAAGCGGTTGCCGCCGAGGAGGCGCCAGACCTCAGCCGCGAGATTCGCGTCGAGTTTGTCACAACCGTTAACTCGTACGCACCGTTTGAGTTCGGTGCCGACCTGGACAGCATGACCGTGCACCCGGGCAAGATGTACTTCGCCACGTTTACGGCGAAGAACATGACGGATGATGACAAGATCGCACAGGCTGTGCCGAGCGTTGCCCCTGTCGCTGCTGCAGAACACTTCGTTAAAATCGAGTGCTTTTGCTTCAACAGTCAGGAATTCGCTGCAAACGAAGAAAAGGCCATGCCATTGCAATTCATCGTTGACCCGGACCTGCCTGATTACGTGGATACGATCACGCTGCAATACACATTTTTCGACACCGCCAGCGTGGCGTCGAACAACTAGAGAAATGAGTACCAGAGAATCAACATGACAACTCACACAGACGAACATTATTACGTCCCGCACGGCAGCCACTGGCCTGCTGTAGGCTCGCTTGGCCTGCTGTTCCTGATGGTCGGCGTATCGAGCTGGCTGAACGGTGCAGATTTCGGCTTCTACGTCATGCTCGCAGGCTTCGCGGTCATCATCTTCATGGTCACGGGCTGGTTTGGCGAGGTGATTGGGGAAAGTCAGAGCGGCCTCTACAACGCGCAGGTCGACCGGTCTTTCCGCCAGGGCATGTCCTGGTTCATTTTCTCCGAGGTCATGTTTTTCGCCGCGTTCTTTGGCGCGCTGTTCTACGCCCGCAACATGGTGGTTCCCTGGCTGGGCGGTGAAAGTAATAACTTCTTCACGAACCTGTTGTTGTGGGAAGGCTTCGAGAGCACCTGGCCGACGAATGGCCCGGGCAATGTCGGTGGCGAGTACGAGGTTATGCCGCCGCTTGGGCTACCTCTTATCAACACCGCGTTGCTGCTGTCGTCATCGGTCACCGTCACTATTGCTCACCACGCATTGATCGCCGGCAAACGCGCACAGCTCGCGACATTCCTGGCCGCGACATTCCTGCTGGGATTCGTGTTCGTGTACCTGCAGGGCGTCGAATACATTCACGCTTACCAGGATTTGAACCTCACGCTGAGTTCGGGCATTTACGGCTCGACGTTTTTCATGTTGACGGGCTTCCACGGCATGCACGTGACGCTTGGCGCCATCATGCTGACAATCATCTTTTTTCGGGTATTAAAGGGACACTTCACCCCGGACAAGCACTTCGC
>JBFFOS010000157.1:0-5905 GCA_041574375.1 Woeseiaceae bacterium | reverse complement strand
CGCCGGGCCACCTGACGGTCCTCCGCCACTACCCCGCCAGCCAGGCTGCGCTGGCGCGGCTGTGCCCGGATGACAATGCCCTCGCCGACCGATTCGAGGTCTTCCTGGGACCCGTGGAACTCGCGAACGGCTACGTGGAGCTCACTGACGATGAAGAACAACGGCGTCGCATCGAGACCGACAACGTCGCCCGCCGGCGTCGCGGGCGCCCCGTAAGACCCGTGGACGAACTTCTGCTCGCGGCACTCGAGTCGGGGCTCCCCGACTGCGCTGGCGTCGCCCTTGGACTGGAGCGCCTGCTGATGCTGTTCAACAAAACCGATGATATTGCTAATGTCATCACGTTTACGTTCCAGGCCAACGCATGAATCAAACGGACTACAAACTGCTCGACAGCCAGCTACAGGTTCTGCTCGAGAACGAATCGGACGCACTGGCTGCGACCAGTAACTTTGTCGGCTTGCTCTACAACGCGATCAACAACATCAACTGGCTGGGCATTTACGTGCTGCGGGGTGACGAACTCGTCCTCGGCCCGTTCCAGGGAAAACCGGCCTGTGTCCATATTGCCCTGGATGAAGGCGTGTGCGGCGCCGCCGCATCAACCCTGAAGACACAGCGCGTTGCCGACGTGCATGCGTTTCCGGGCCACATTACGTGCGACCCCGACTCTCGCTCGGAACTCGTCGTCCCATTAACAGTGAATGGCGACCTGGTCGGCGTACTCGACATCGATAGCCCGGAACCCGGCCGTTTTTCGGAAACGGACCAGGCCGGCGTCGAGAAACTGTGCAGGTCGTTTTGCGCCCTGCAGGAGAAGCGCGGGTCTTTTATTTGACGCGCGACACGTATTCACGTGATCGAGTGTCGACCTTGATGACCTCGCCCTGGTCGACAAACAGCGGCACGCGAACGACGGCGCCTGTCGACAACGTAGCCGGTTTGACACCGCCACTGGCAGTATCACCTTTGACGCCCGGGTCCGTTTCCGTGATCTGCAGCTCGACGAAGTTCGGCGGTGTAACGATCAATGGTGAATTGTTCCAGAGTGTGACACCGCACACGTCCCCATCACTGATCCAGTCCTTGGCATCGCCCACTGCTGACGCGTCGGCCGCGTACTGCTCGAACGTATCCGGCACCATGAAATGCCAGAACTCACCATCCGCGTAGAGGTACTGCATATCGGTGTCCATGACATCGGCGGCTTCGACGGATTCGCCCGACTTGAAGGTCTTGTCGACCGTTTTTCCCGTCTTGAGGTTCTTGATCCGAACGCGATTGAACGCCTGTCCCTTGCCGGGCTTCACGAACTCATTGTCGACGATGATGCAGGGATCGTTGTCAATAATGATGCGCAGGCCCGATCGGAACTCGCTGGTGCTGTAATTTGCCATGATTATCGCTCTCAGACGTCGTGCCGCCAGTTGGCGACGAGGCGCTATGATACCGGAGTCAGGAAGCCGCGCCAGTCGAAATTTCGGCCCCATTCGGCGCCGCTGCCTCCGGAAACTTGATTCAGGTCACGGTTTTGCACTCCGGACCGGGACTCCCGCGCGCACTGTGTCTAGACTCCTAACTTCTTAACAGAATATGGATATCACGGGGATATACCCGGCTAACCTAGGGATCAGGATTTGAACGGGCGCCACAGCATTTCAATTGCTGTCCTGACCGACAATCAGGACGATGTCGAGCTTATTAACAGCGCGTTGCGTGACGCCGGTCATGCAGCGCACTGTCACTGGGTTGCGAGTCCCAAGCGGCTGGCCGATACGCTTAGCCGCCAGACCGTGGAACTCCTTATTCTGAATTGCGACCGCTACCCGGACCCTATCCGCCAGGTCGTCAAGCAAAAAGATCGCTATGACCCGGAAGTCCCGGTTATCGCCATGCAACAGCAGGCGACGGAGGCGGATATCGAGTCAGCAATGCGTTCAGGCGCCTGCGATCTCGTCTCGCTTGGCCTCAAGGGTCGCTTGCAGTCAATCGCAACGCGAGAGCTCCGAGCATTGCGGGTCGAACGCGCACTCAACTCGACGCTCCAGACCGCGACCGAATACAAGAAGCAACTCAAAGACCACATGGCCAATTCCGCGAGCTGTTACGCGCTCGTACAGGAAGGTATTTTCACAAACGTCAACGACGCGTGGCTGCAGCAGTTCAAGATCAGGGACAAGGACGAACTCATTGGTCTTCCGGTCATGGACAACTTCGAGCCCGAAAGTCGGGCCGCCCTGAAGGGTGCACTTGTGGCAACCATCGCCGGCAAATGGCAGGAAGGCGAGAAACTCATCGTCAAGGCACACGTTGGCTCTGGCGACGCGGAAGACATGCACCTCGAATTTCGCAAGATTGATCTCGACGACGGGCCCTGTGTGCAGATTCGGGTCGCGCCGCAACCGAAAGTTGCGGAAGAACCCACCAAGCTCGTCCACGATGCGCTGAAGCGTGACCCGACGATGTTGTTCTTTCACCGGGCGCAGTTTCTCGAACGAATTGCGAAACGCCTGAAGCGCAAGCCCGCTTCCGGTACGCACTGCCTCGTCTATATCAAGCCGGATAACTTCGGCGAAGTGCGAGACAAGGTCGGCATCATTCAGTCGGAAGAGATTCTCGCGCATTTCGCGGAATTTGTTCGCAAGCGGATGCACCCGCGTGATGTCGCCGGGCGATTCGAAGGCACCTCGATCATGATTCTTCTCGAACGTGGCAGCGCTAACGATGCACAGGTTTGGGGGCAGCAATTGATCAATGCCCTCGAGAAGACGACATTCGAGGTTGGTGAAATATCGACCCAGATGACCTGCACCGTTGGTGCCTGTGGCGTCAGCGAAGTATTCGGCAGTCTCGAGGATTTCGTCGCCGCAACGGTCCAGGCCTACAAGTTGGGCAAGGAAGCCGGCGGTAACAGGTCGTACCTGGATGAGGGCGCTGATGAGGATACGAAGCAACGAGAATTCGACGCAATCTGGGTCAAACACCTGAAATCAGCGCTCATGGAAGATCGCTTCCGCCTCGCACAGCTTCCTATCGCCGGTTTGCGCAGCGACTCTATCCAGATGTTCGATCTTCTCGTGCGCATGATCGACGATCAAGGCAATTCGGTCCTGCCATCGGAATTCATCCCGGCGGCGCGGCGCAACAAGATGATGAAGAACATCGACCGCTGGATGCTTATGGCGGCGATGGATTTTTGTGGCAAAAATGACGCCGACCGCGTATTTGTTCGCCTCTCCAGGCAGTCCATTACCGACCCGACGACTGCGGGCTGGATGGAACAGAAACTGGATGAGGATGGCTTCGACTGTTCGCGGCTCGTCGTGCAAATTCCCGAACGCGATGCGGCCAAGCACATCAGGCACACGCAACAACTTGTCAAGAAGATCCGTAAGCTCGGTATCGGTTTTGCACTCGAACACTTCGGCGTCGATCAGGATCGATTCCAGATTCTCGATATGCTGAAACCTGACTACATCAAGATCGATGGCGAACTCATGCACACGCTGATGACGGACAACTCGATGCAGGCCGCTGTCGGCAGAATCGTGCGCGCCGCGCAACAGCGAAATATCAAGACCATTGCCGAGCGTGTCGAGAACGCCAATGCCATGGCGGTCCTGTTCCAGCTTGGACTCGACTTCATGCAGGGACATTATGTACACGAGCCTGAAGTCGTCCTGCAGGACAGCCGCAGCGACGTCACCAATACGCTTGACGAACTCGCGGCCGCGAACGGCCAGTAGCGGCGGAAATTAGTGTGACCCCTATCACACTCCATTTGCAGAACCACCCGTTAGAGGCAGATAGCACTCTGAAACTAGAATAGGTTCGTAGCTACTGAGAAGCGGTAAATACAGACTGTGTGCCGCAAGACAATAGGGATGTCCGATCGTGAAAAAGACAGCAACTACGAACAACGCGAAAGACCGCGCAATGACGCGCACATTGTTGCCTATCGTCGCTCTTGGCGGCAGCCTGGCCGCAGCTCCCGCGGCGGCAGTCGAACTCGGTGAACTGACCGTTCATTCAAACCTCGGACAGCCACTGCGTGCGAGCATCGCGTATGCACTTGCACCCAATGAAATGCTGAGCAGTACCTGTGTGTCCATCGCCAATTCGACGAGCGGGCTACCCGGCATCGGCGGTACTTCGATCAGTATCACTGAACGCGCGATCATCATTGCGGGCAAGACCAGCATTCGTGAACCGATGCTTGGCACACGCGTCACGGTGAACTGTCCGTACACACCAAACCTGAGCCGCGAATACATGATGTTCGTGAACCCGGCGAATACAGCCGAGGCCAATGAGCCAGTGGCACAGGTCACTTCAACTCTTGAAGTACCGAAGGCTGCGCCGGCTGCGGCCAGCGAGCCACCGGCAGCAGCCAGGGACGAGCTGATGGAGCCTGTCGGGCAGACATCGCGTTACCAGGCGAAGGTCGGCGACACGCTAAGCGGCATCGTGAGCCGCATCGAAAATCGGTCAACAAAACTGTGGCCCGCGGTCAATGCGATCTTCCAGGCGAACCCGGATGCGTTCACCGACAATGACCCCAACAAACTCAAAGCCGGCAGTTGGCTCATCATTCCGAGCCTCGACGGTACGGTACCGGTTGTTGCAGAGGCGGCGGCACCGGTTTCGGTCACACCCGTGCAAGACGCTGCGGCGGCCGCATCGGATACGGAGAGCAGCGCCAATGCCGTGTACGAAAGCGCTTTGGCCGCTGAAGTCCCTGCGACAGTAATTCCTGTGATGGCTGACACGCCTGTTGAAGAGGCCGCTGCAGCTGACAGCAAAGTTGCTGTAACAGACAGCACGAGTGACTTGCGGCGGGGCGATATCGTTCTGGACAGCGATGACGCGTTTGTAGAACCTGCCGGCAACATTGTCATTCCCGATACCGAGCTGGCCGGCCCCGAGACATTGTCGACGTCGCCCAACGTGCCAACAGCAATCATCACGACGGACTCACGCAACGAATCCACGTCGATGCTTATCTGGCTGATCGGCGGTGGCTTCGCCATTGTTGCCGGCCTGATCCTGTTCGGCCGCCGAGCGCGCGCCCGCTTCGGCTCGACACCTGTCGGCCCCGTAGTCGATCGTTCGGCCGTACTGGCTGCCGATGACACGGAGAAATTCGACGCTCTGGATGGGCTCGATTACGACATTTCCGACGACTCTCCGACCCAGGAAAATCTCGCGCTCGATGCGGATCTCGTTATTGGAACAGGGCTCGTGGAAGGCGCTGGAATGGTCGTGGCCGAGGACTTTGGTTTTGCTGAGACGACCGAACTCGACTTCGAATTGCCATTCGAGCCCGAGGCCGAAATACGCGGCGAGACGGACATCATTTCTCCTTTAGGGCAAGAGCTGGAATCGATTCTCGAGAGCGAAGTGCTCCCCGAGGACGATGACTACGACATGTCCGTCATTATGGATGCAACGAAAATGCCTCGCCCTGAGGACGTCACTGAACGTGATCTCATGGCCGTGCCGGTAGGGACAGACGATGGCACACTCATCTCCGACAATTACACGATCAGCAAGGAAGTCGACTTTGACATTCTCGAGCAGGACTACGAGGATGAAATGACGGCGACACAGGCACTGAACGACGAGATTGCCCGTGCGGCAGCCGAGCTTGTCGAAGACCTGGAACAGGATGCGGACAACGAAGAATTTTCGGAGTTGTCACTGGCCCCGGTGACCGGGCCAGACCTTACCGCGCAGTTACCACAACATGACGACCAGACCGCCGAGATGGACATCGAGGGCGGTAAGGTCAATACGCGACGCGCCTGAATTACTCGATACCTGCGAGTCGCTCCACTTTTCGCCAGCCTTTGGGCAGCAGGCTGCCACGCAGCGCTCGATCACCGTAGTAGTCGTCGAGATCTTT
>JBFFOS010000156.1:0-5924 GCA_041574375.1 Woeseiaceae bacterium | reverse complement strand
TTCAGCCTCGATCTTGGCGACCAACATGCGATAACGCTGAGCAAAGCCGCGCCGTTGCAGTTTTCGACGACGCATGCCCGGCTCTCGGAGTTCTGCGTTGGCGATCAAACCGGATCATCGCTATGCGCGGACGGGACCTGGAATCATAACAACGACTACTTGTTAGCCTTGCAGATGATCGACATGCCGGTCAGTGTTGTCGAGCACCTTTCTGATACTGACCTCGTATTCGATCAGCTGGTGAGTGGCACGCTGGATTGGCAGCATAGTAGCGTCAGGGGTGCGAGCGGTCTGGGTCGACTGTCGATTTCGCCAGGGATAGTCCGCTCCGTTGATGACGAGAGGGATTTCCTGGCGACCGGCAATGGCATCGTCGACTTTGAAATCGAGGATGGATCACTACTGTCTGGCGTAATTGAAATGCCTTTTCCAGGAACCGGCACGCTGTCGGGCAGATTCGCCTTGCAGGATGTGGCTGCGGGAGCGAGCAGCGAAGTAACAGGCAGAGCCGATATCGACGTAACAGATCTGAGAAGATTGTCGAGGCTATCGCCTTTGATCGACTCGGCAAGCGGCTCCTTGCAGGCTGGCATCGAACTGTCCGGAACAATCGCTACCCCGGTGCTGGGTGGAGATTTGTCTGTCAAAAATGGCGCCCTAAGATACATGCCATTGGGGCTGGAACTCGATGATATTGATCTCGAAGGGCGCATGAATGATGACTTTCGCTTTGACTTATCAGGGACCTTCCGCGCCGGGGAGGGGCGTGCCGAAATAATTTCGAGCGGGGGCTACGATGACATTGATCAACCTGGTCTGCTAGTTCACCTCAAGGGTGACAATCTCACACTGGTCAACGTGCCGGATGTCAAAGTAACCGCTAATCCCGATATCGAGTTGGGTTTGAACCGCGACACGCTCTCGATCAATGGTGATCTTCTGGTTCCGATGGCGAGAATAAGGCCGACGAATCTTGCTACTGCCAAGGTCAGTGAGAGCGAAGATGTGGTAATCGTTGCGGGCGAGCTGCCTGATTTGCCGGAGGAGGTTCAGGGTGGCGACGGCTTGCAATTCACGGGTGAGCTTGATGTCGTCCTTGGCAATTCGGTAATCATCAACCTCGAGCGCGGCCGCGCAGCCGTAACGGGCGGAGTGAAGTTCAATTGGCAGGGAGATGTTATTCCAATAGCCAACGGTCGCTACGATATTGCAGGCAGCGTCCAGGCGTTTGGTCAGGTGCTGGACATTACCGCAGGTGCCGTGCGCTTCCCGAACGTGCCCGCTGACAGCCCTTTTATCAGGGTTCGTGCGGAGCGCGAGATTTACGGCAATACGCAAGTGAAGACCGCGGGAGTGTTCGTAGATGGGCCAGCCAATCGTTTAACAGTCAGTCCGTACACAATGCCGCCGACAACCGAAGAGCGCGCAATGGCATTGCTCGTGACCGGTAGTGACTTCGATTATGAACAAGGCGTGGGCGCTATCGACTTCGGTACCTATATCGCGCCACGGCTATTCATTAGCTACGGCGTTGGTGTCTTTGAGCGCGAGAACGTCATCAGCGCACGGTACGATATCACCAAAGGTTTTGGCGTAAAGGCCTCATCGGGTAGCAAGGAGTCGGGCGTCGATCTCAATTATCGTTTTGAAAATTAACGCAACGGCTGAAGCGCGGATTTGAATTCTGCGCAAGCCATGCCTGACAATGGCCGACTTGGAGTCGAGGAGTAGCCTATGCGCTTGCAAGGCGGCGGACGCACTACAAACATTGAAGACCGACGCAGACCA
This sequence comes from Woeseiaceae bacterium, assembly GCA_041574375.1. Taxonomy (GTDB): domain Bacteria; phylum Pseudomonadota; class Gammaproteobacteria; order Steroidobacterales; family Woeseiaceae; genus UBA1847. The sequence continues at coordinate 4,136 of JBFFOS010000156.1, read as the reverse complement.
CGTGCGCCACAGTTGCTCGGCGGTGGTGTCAGCACGATGGATGTATGGGCGGAGATATTCGCAGCTCAGGGATGGGGCTACGTGATTGCGCAGGAGATTGGTCATCATGTTCAGAACGTGCTCGGCATATCGAGCCAGGTTCACCAGATGAAACAACAGCTGAGCCAGGCCGAAGGCGATGCGTTATCGGTTCGTCTGGAATTCCAGGTCGATTGCCTGGCTCGTGTCTGGGCCAACCGCGCCGACAAGGCTTGGAATGTTCTCAAAACGGGCGATGTCGACGAGGTAATGAATGCCGCGAGTGCTATTGGCGATGACACGCTGCAACGGCAAAGCCACGGCACAGTTGTTCCCGAGCCGTTTATGCATGGAACTTCAGAGCAACGGCAGCGTCTGTTTCGACAGGGTTTGAATAGTGGCAATCCGGACGCTTGCAATACATTCGGAGTTGACCGTATATGATCTCGCAAGCAGCAACTCGGGCGCGACAGGCCGCGAAACGTATCGCGCAGCACGTTGAACGTACGCCATTGCAACACTCCGTTGCATTCAGCGGGAAGCTTGGCGCGGATGTTTACTTCAAGCTTGAAAACCGACAGTTAACCGGGTCGTTCAAATTTCGCGGCGCAACGAATCGCCTGCTAACGCTGAGTGATCAGGAGCGCGCGCAAGGTTGCGTTGCGGCCTCGAGCGGTAATCACGGTGCCGCCGTCGCGTGTGCGATGCAGGAGCTCGGCGTCAAAGGTGTCATCTTCGTTCCCGAGCAAACATCGTCGGCCAAAGTAGAAAAGATCGAAGCTTATGGTGGGGACGTGCGCTTCTTCGGCACTGATGGTCTCGATACCGAACAGCACGCCCGGGCTTTCGCAGAGCAAAACGGCTTGTTTTATCTTTCACCGTATAACGATGAAGAGGTCATGGCCGGGCAGGGAAGCTGTGGTGTGGAGATTGTCGAAGACCTTCCGGACGTGGATGCTGTGTTCATCGCTGTCGGAGGCGGTGGGCTGATTGGCGGTATCGGGGCAGTCCTTAAGGATCATGATCCCGGGATTCAGGTTATCGGGTGCCAACCGCTGGCATCTCCCGTCATGGCGCGCTCTGTCGAAGCAGGCGAGATCATCGACATGCCGAGCGAAACCACCCTGTCTGACGGCACGGCAGGCGGCATCGAGGAAGACGCGCTGACGTTCCCGCTCAACCAGGCGGTCGTTGACGATTGGGTCCTGGCAAAAGAAGAACAGATTGCGATGGCGATGTGCCTCTATATGGAAACTGAGGAAGATGTCATCGAAGGTGCCGCGGGAGTCGCTGTTGCAGGATTGTTGGAGCGTCGGAACGAGGTTGCAGCCAAGAAGGTTGTGGTCGTGATCTGCGGCGGCAACATCAGCGAGGAGACGATGCAGAAGGCTCGTTCTCTCTGTGGCACGAAACCGGCAGTCGGGAACTCCTGACACTATTGCCGGTCTTTTCTCTGCAGCCCCGACGGAATTGATTATGCGACGCTACCTGTTCTTCATTACCACGCTGTTCCTTGCACAGGTGTCGTTGGCTGAACAGACTGCCTTTATCAACGTGAACGTAGTCCCGATGTCGTCGGATGCGATTATCGAGCAGCAGACGGTGATTGTTGATCGTGGGGTTATCGAGGCAATCGGACCTGTCGACGACGTTCCGATTCCCAAAGGGGCGACGGTCGTCGATGGGACAGACCGTTACCTGATGCCCGGTCTGGCCGAAATGCACGCGCATGTGCCGGACGCGGGCTCAAAAGAACTGGACCGCTATTTCAGCCTGTACGTTGCAAACGGTGTGACAACGATTCGCGGCATGTTGGGTCAGCCGTCTCACCTGGGGCTGCGGCAGGATTTGCTTGACGGAGACGTTTTCGGTCCACGACTGGTGACATCCGGGCCGTCATTGAACGGGCGATCAGTCCGCAATGCGTCGCATGCACGCCATCTCGTCGAAGAACAACATGCGGCCGGCTACGACTTCATAAAGGTTCATCCAGGCCTGAGTTCTGTCGAATTCGAGGCGCTGGCCAAAACGGCGAATGCCCTCGATATGCCGTTTGCAGGTCATGTTCCCGTCGCTGCGGGTGTACGACGCGCGCTCGAACTCAACATGGCAACGATTGATCATCTTGACGGGTATTTTGCTGCGCTGCTTCCGGCATCCAGTGATGGATCGGGCGGTTACGGCGGCTTCTTTGACGTGTTGCTGGCAGATGAACTCGATACTGACGGTATTGCTGAAATTGCGCGAGCCACGGCGGTAGCCGGCACATGGAACGTGCCGACAGAAATACTGATCGAACAGTACATCAACGACATACCCGTTATGGACCTTCGCAATCGTCCCGAGATGCGTTACATGCCCGAAGAAACTGTGCAGCGCTGGGCAGATTCCAAGGCGGAGGCACTCGCAGAAAGTGGGTTTGACCCCGAGGTAGCCGCGCTGGCGATCGACGTACGTCGCCGCCTGATACTCGAATTGCAGCGAGCTGGTGCTGGCCTGCTGCTTGGCTCGGATTCGCCGCAGGTCTTCAATGTGCCGGGTTTTGCGACGCATCGAGAACTGGATGCGTTGGTTGTTGCGGGCCTGACACCTTACGAGGCCCTGTACTCGGGAACTGTCGCCGTCGCCAATTTCCTCGGCAGCAATACCGGTATTGTGGCTGTTGGTCGCGAGGCCGACCTGGTGCTGGTGAACGCCAATCCACTCACCGATATAGGTAACAGCCATCGAATTCACGGTGTCATGCTGCGCGGCGTCTGGTATTCGGCTGCTGCTCTGGAACGGCGCCTCGCGCCTTACCGCGCCGCGAACGAATAGGCCGCTCTGCAACCAAACAGCGGTGAGAAGCGTCTAATCCATGTATTGGCGCGATAAACACAAGGGGATAATCATGCGCAGCTTCATTCTAATGGCCCTGTTTCTGGCCAGTTTCACCGCGTCGGCCGCGAGCGACTATACCGAAACCCGTAATCTCACGGTTGATGCGGACGGTCTCGAGCTATTTTTTATCAACGCCGGCGCTGGGCGCATTGATGTCGAAGGTGTCGACGGGATCGGTCGCATCGAGGTCAAAGCGACGATCGTCATCCCGGATACCGATGAAGATGATGCGCTGAAGATGATCGAGAAGAAACTGGAACTTGGCCTCGAAAGAAAGGACGGCCAGGCGGTCCTGAAATCCAGGTTCGAGGACGGCTTCTGGGGATTCGGATCCGACGGTCATATAGACCTCGAAATTCGGGCCCCCGCGACCCTGGCAATTTCAATCGATGATGGCTCGGGGTCAATAGATGTCAGGAATTTTTCTTCGGATGTCCGGATAGATGATGGCTCCGGATCTATCGATGTGCAGACGGTCGGCGCATTGGATATCGATGATGGCTCGGGTTCAATCGATGTCACTGACGTGGCGGGCGATGTTTTTATCGATGATGGATCGGGGACTATCACTGTGGATAAGGTTGGTGGGTCGGTCACTATTGACGATGGATCGGGAAGTATTCGTGTCACAGACGTCGCCAGGGATCTGACCATTTTGGACGCTGGTAGCGGTAGCGTCAGTTTCTCGGACATCCGTGGGACCGTCGAACAGGACGATTAAGCCGCATCTGGTAGACTTCCCCTAAAGATAATGCGCTCGCGAAGCAAAGGGGAGGTGGAATGAAGCTGGTGAAGCATCTGCTCGATTCGAAAGGTCGGGAGGTCATTTCGATCGTCCAGGAAGCATCGGTATACGATGCGATCAAGCTCATGGCCGAGCATGGGGTCGGTTCCTTGCTGGTCATGGACGGCGATGAACTTAAAGGCATCGTCACGGAACGTGATTACGCGCGCAAGGTCATAATTATGGGACGCTCATCAGAATCGACCCAGGTTGGCGAGATCATGACAAAAGACCTCGTGACCACCACAAGCGCGCAGACGGTGAACGAATGCATGACGATGATGAGCGAGAGGCGCATTCGCCACTTGCCGGTGATGTCAGGCAAGGCAGTTGTTGGCCTGATATCAATTGGCGATCTCGTACAGGCGATCATCTCCGATCAGCAAAAGGAGATCGAGCAACTGGAGAATTACATCAGCGGATAATCCGCCCGGAGTGTGACATGGTGAAGAGT
>JBFFOS010000155.1:0-5926 GCA_041574375.1 Woeseiaceae bacterium | reverse complement strand
TTGAATAACCTGCTACGTGGCCATGTCGAGTCATAAATGAGACAGCCGCCAGGTTCGACCTCCGCCAGGTCACGTTCATAAGTCTGCGCGTTCATCGCGACCATGATGTCGACACGATCCGAGCGGCAATGGTAGCCCTTGCCGGTTACCCGGATTTCATACCAGGTCGGTAACCCCTGGATGTTTGACGGGAAATAATTCTTGCCAACGACGGGGACACCCATCCTGAAGATCGCCTTGCGAAGAAGGCCATTGGCGCTCGCCGAGCCGGTACCATTTACCGTAGCAATCTTGATAACGACGTCGTTTACTGATGCCACGGTTGCCCTTCTACTTTGACGAACCGCCGACAGCAGTTTGTAGACCGCCGGCTGCGGCCTCGTCGACAGCATACGGAATCAGGATTTCCGACTTCTGCATGTCCCAGGCGCCCGTCGGGCAACGCTCGGCGCAGAGACTGCAATGCACGCAAATATCTTCGTCCTTGACCATTACGCGACCGGTCTGAGGCAGGCTGTCGGACACGTACAGGGCCTGATCCGGGTTCTGCGCCGGCGCCTTGAGTCGCTTCCGCAGTTCGTCTTCTTCGCCATTTGGCGTGATCGTCAGACAGTTGACCGGACAAATATCGATACACGCATCGCACTCGATACATAATTTCTCGGTGAACACGGTCTGGATATCGCAGTTCAGACAACGCTCGACCTCTTCCGCCGCCTGTTCGGCGGAGAAACCCAGCTCAACCTCGATATTGAGCTTTTTGAAACGCTCCTTGAGATCGACATGCGGCATGAGTCGGCGCGCCGATGCGTCGTAGTTGTTCGAAAAACTCCACTCGTGCATGCCCATTTTTTGACTGAACAGGTTCAAACCCGTGGGCAGACGGTCGCGGAGGTCTTCGCCCTGGCAATATTTATGGACCGAGATGGCGGCCTGGTGCCCGTGCTCAACGGCCCAGATGATGTTCTTGGGACCGAACGCGGAGTCGCCGCCAAAGAAAACACCCTCCCGTGAACACATCATTGTCTCTTCGTCGACGACAGGACAGTCCCATTTGTTGAATTCAATGCCGATGTCGCGCTCGATCCATGGAAATGCATTGTCCTGGCCAATTGCGAGAACAACATCATCACAGGGAATTAGAACCTCTCCGGTTGACGTGCCGCGGTCGATACCGCCGCCTTCGTCGACGTTGTATTCCATGATGTCGAACTTCATGCCTACGAGCCGGCCCTTGTCGTAGACGAATTCTTTCGGTGAGTGATTGACGAGTATTTCGACATTCTCTTCTTCGGCGTCTTCAAGTTCCCACTGGGATGCCTTGAAAAACTCGCGTGGTTTCCGTGCCATGACCTTCACATCGTCCGCACCCAACCTTAGCGACGTCCGGCAGCAATCCATTGCCGTGTTACCCACGCCAATGATCAGCACGCGCTTGCCGATTTCCTTTATGTGCTTGAAGGCAACCGACTCCAGCCATTCGATACCGATATGAATTCGATCGGAGTCATAACGACCCGGCAGTTCCAGGTTTTTGCCTTTCGGAGCGCCTGTCCCAACGAACACGGCGTCGTAACCATCATCGAGCAATTCTTTCATGCTGTCGATGCGATGGTTTAGCTTCAGGTCGACGCCCATGTCGAGTATGTAGCCGATTTCCTCATCGAGAACGTCGGGCGGCAGTCGGAACGACGGTATGTTGGTGCGCATGAGGCCGCCAGTCGTTTCAAGAGCCTCAAACATCGTGACCTCGTACCCGAGCGGACGCAGGTCATTGGCAACGGTCAGCGACGCACAACCCGCGCCAATCAGGGCGACCTTTTTGCCATTGGATTCCGCCGGCGGCTTTGGCAATCGGTCGGTAATGTCATCGCGGTTGTCGGCCGCAACGCGTTTGAGCCGACAGATCGCTACAGGTTTGTCTTCAACACGACCGCGCCGGCAGGCGGGCTCGCAGGGACGGTCGCAGACACGTCCGAGAATTCCGGGAAATACATTCGACTTGCGGTTCTCCATATACGCATCGCTGAATCGCCCCTGGGCGATCATGCGGATGTATGAGGGAACGTCGGTGTGCGCCGGACAGCCCCACTGGCAGTCGACGACCTTGTGAAAGTAATCCGGATTTGATGTGTCAGTGGGCTTCATTTTCTGGCGCCAGCATAACGGGATCTACCTGAAAGTAAACAATACTCAATTGTCTACCTGGCCCTGGAGAACTCAAGACTTCGCCCGGGAATCATACCTGTGAGACTTCCATCGCGATAAACTATCCGTCCGTTAACGATTGTTGTATCGATCGAAGTGGAAAATTCGTGACCTTCGAACGGTGACCAGCCGCACTTGTAGAGAATGTTTTCGGAGCCAACGCGATACGGTTTTGCCGGGTCCACGATCACGAGGTCCGCAAACCAGCCCTCCCGCACGTAGCCCCTTTCCTGCACACCAAACAGGTCGGCCGACGCGTGGCAGGCCCGATCAACCAGGAGCTCCAGGCTGATCTCGCCGGCCGCGGCCAGGTCGAACAAGCTCAGCAAAGCATGCTGCACCAGTGGCAGGCCAGCGGGTGCCTTGAAGTACGTACCCTGTTTCTCTTCGGTCGTATGCGGCGCATGGTCGGTCGCAACGATATCGATGCGGCCGTCATTGAGCGCCGCGATCAATGCTCTTCGATCTTCCGCACGCTTGATTGCCGGATTGCACTTGATCTTCGCGCCAAGTTCCTCGTAGCGAGATTCGTCGAACCAGAGATGGTGTACGCACACTTCGGCCGTGATTCGTTTTTCCGAACGATGCGCGCTCGAAAACAAGGCCATTTCTTTTTCCGTCGTCAGGTGCAGGACGTGCAACAACGCATCATGACGTCGCGCGAGATCGATCGCCATGCTCGACGAAGCGTAGCAGGCCTCCGCCGAACGAATGCCGGGATGTTCGGTAAAAGGTACTTCTTCACCAAACTTTTCTCGTGCCGCGTCTTCATTTGCCCATATGGTCGGCGAATCCTCGCAATGAGTCACGACGATCACCGGTGCATACTCAAACAGCTTGTCGAGCGTGTCAGGGTCGTCGACCAGCATGTCGCCCGTCGAGGCGCCCATGAAGGCTTTGATGCCACATGCCTCGCCGACCTGGAGCGCTTTGATCTCCTCGATATTGCTGTTGGTCGCACCGAGGTAAAACCCGTAGTTACCGGTGCAACGATCAGTCGCTATGCGGTATTTGTCGGCAAGCGCCTCGCGAGTCGTCGTCAATGGATTGACGTTGGGCATGTCCATGAAACTGGTAATGCCGCCCGCGGCGGCGGCCGCCGACTCGGTAGCCAGGTCCCCCTTGTGCGTCAGGCCCGGCTCGCGAAAATGCACCTGGTCATCGATCATGCCCGGCAGCAGGTACTTGCCGCCGCCGTCAATCACAACGGCGCTGTCCGGCGCCCTGATGCCGCTGTCAATTCGCGCGATCCTGTCGCCTTCGACAAGGACGTCGACATCTCTGATCTCGCCTTCATTGACGAGACGCACGTTGCTGATGAAGAGTTTGCTCACACGCTCATTATGAAAGGGTGCCGGGTTGATTACCACCGCAACGAATCCGGCTGTGGGCTTGACCTTTGCGGTACGCGCTGCGGTGTGCGATAAGGGCCGAATGGACACTATCGAATACCTGGACAGGATTCGCGACGCCAGGGTTTATGACGTTGCAGACAAGACGCCACTGGAGCTCGCAAAGAACCTCTCCGAACGCCTGGGCAACCGATTTCTGATGAAGCGCGAGGATCTTCAGCCTGTCTTCTCGTTCAAGCTGCGCGGGGCCTATAACAAGATTTCGCGGCTCACAGACGACGAAGTCAGCCGGGGCGTTATCTGCAGTTCGGCCGGAAATCACGCACAAGGTGTTGCATTGGCTGCGAAGAGACGCGGCACTCGCGCCGTGATCGTCATGCCCGTCACGACGCCATCGATCAAGACCGATGCCGTTGCGTCCCTGGGTGGCGAAGTCATTCTGCATGGCGACAACTACGACGACGCCTACGCGTACGCGCGCGAACTCGAAGAAAAAGACGGCCTGGTATTCATCCATCCCTTCGATGACCCCGACGTCATCGCGGGTCAGGGTACGATCGGCAAGGAAATCCTCGAACAGGCCGACGAGAAAATCGACGCTATGTTCATACCCGTTGGTGGCGGTGGCCTGATCGCCGGGATCGCCGCATGGGTAAGGCAAATGCAGCCCGACATTCGCATCATCGGCGTCGAGCCGGATGACTCAACGGCGATGTCAGATTCGCTTGAGGCAGGCGCACCCATCGTACTGGACCACGTCGGGATTTTTGCAGACGGCGTCGCCGTGCGGCGTGTGGGCGATGAGACATTTCGTCTTTGCAAAGAACTGGTCGATGAAGTCATCACGGTGGATACCGACCAGATCTGTGCCGCAATTCGCGACATTTTCGAGGACACACGATCTATTGTTGAGCCTGCTGGCGGCCTCGCGGTCGCCGGGGCAAAAAAATACGCCGCTGAGCGAAACGCCTCGGGACAGACGTTTGTGACGATCAGCTGCGGAGCCAACGTGAATTTCGATCGGCTGCGCCACATCGCCGAGCGTGCGGCTGTCGGCGAGCAAACCGAGATGTTGTTGGCGGCTGAAATCCCTGAGCAACCGGGCAGCTTTCGCCGCTTCTGTGAGGCCATTGGGCGGCGTGGCATCACGGAGTTCAACTACCGTTATTCGGATGACAGCAAGGCCCACATCTTCGTTGGCATCCAGCTGAGCAACGGTATGCAGGAGCGCAAGGCATTGCTCGTTCAACTTCGAGATAAGGGATTCCCTGTCGAAGATCTCAGCGATAATGAAATGGCGAAGCTCCATGTGCGCCACATGGTCGGAGGGCGGTCCACCAGTATTCGTAACGAGCGCCTGTTCCGTTTCGAATTCCCTGAACGCCCGGGCGCGCTGCTCGATTTTCTGAATGCGATCGGCACGGACTGGAACATCAGCCTGTTCCACTACCGCAATCATGGCTCCGACTATGGCCGCATCCTGGCTGGCATCGACGTGCCACAGGATGAGACCGCGGAACTCGAAGCCCATCTTGCCGAACTCGGCTACCCGCACTGGGAAGAAAGCGACAATCCAGCCTACAGGTTGTTTCTGGGCTAAAAGCCGAGTGGCTGATGCCGGAGCAGCGATGGCTGCCTGTTGCGAGAATCGCGCCACAAAACTGTCGGTTTGGTCAATTTATCCACGTTGCGCTTTTCCATGCCCTGCCTTATTACTTCTTGATTGCAACCATTTCCATAGAACATGCATCAAAGCTATGTAATGGCACAAAAACTGGGGATTTTGGTGACGCTAAAAACATTGACAGTAATTTTCTGGGGCTTCCTGATAGCAGCCGCTGCGGTAGCCGGTGAAGAACACAAGATGAAGATCGAGGTTGCCATCAGCGGCGACGGGGAGGAACACAAGACCTTTGAATGGCATGGTGACGGTTCCGAGATCGATGATCTTGAGGTTGGCGAAAGCAAGACGATTACCGACGACGACGGCAACGAAGTCACGATGACACGTACGGAAGACGGCGTGGAAATCGAGGTCGACGGCAAGAAGATTGAGCTCATGCATATGGGAAGTGGCATTGGCGCAGACGTAATGCATGAGAAGGGCGCCAAGGTTGTGATTCACGGCGAGCATGAATCTGAAGATGTCACGATAGAGAAACATAAGAGCTTCAAAATCATCAAATCGCACGACGACGACGGCATAACGATCATCTCGGGCGACAAAATTGACGCAAAGACCCGGGCGCGCCTGGAAGAAGTACTCAAAGACGCCGGCAAGGACAGCACGATCACGTTTATTGACGGCAGTGAATTAAGTGGTGACGAGCAGGCTCATAGCAAGCGCGAAGTGCGCGTCATCAAGA
>JBFFOS010000154.1:0-5941 GCA_041574375.1 Woeseiaceae bacterium | reverse complement strand
CTCGACGACGGCAGCTGCATCAGCGAGGTCGCGGCGATTTGCCAGTACCTGGAGGAACTTCAACCGAAACCGGCGCTACTTGGCGACACGCCCGAGGAACGTGCGCGTGTGACCATGTGGAACGCAAAAGTCGAGCAGCAGGGGCTTTGGGCGATGGCGGACGCGTTTCGTAATTCGGCCAAAGGGCTTGCAGACCGTGCCGTGCCGGGACCTGACGCCTATCCGCAGATTCCCGCACTTGCGGATCGTGGGCGCGCGCGTGTGAAGCAGTTTTTCCGCCGATTGGACGGCCAGCTGGCCGAGACCCGGTTTGTTGCCGGTGATAAATTTTCGATGGCGGATATTTCGGCGATGGTCGTCGTCGATTTCGCCGGGTGGATCAAAATAACCATCCCGGAAGACGCCACGAACCTCCGTCGCTGGCATGCGGAGGTGTCGGCAAGGCCGAGCGCAGCGGTTTGAGGTGACTATCGTTTCGCCAGTGACGAGAAGCCAAGGAAAAGCAACAAGCCAATCTTCACGAGTTCCAGCGATGAGTATATCGCGTGGGCCGCGGATGGTGGCAGTTCGCCGCCAGCCATGATGATATCGGTACGGGCAGCCAGTTCAGGAATGAGCCACGCTCCCTGCGCCAGGACGATGAGTATCAAGATCCCACACCAGGCCCACAACTCCCGGCTCCGGCCGGAGACACGGACAATAATCAGCAACAGTACGAGTGCCAGCAACTCTGCCTTGTTGAGCGCAGCAAAAACGACTCGGCCCACATCAAGTGCGACGGGTCTGGAAATCGAAACAGCTGTGAAACGAACAGGCGTGGCGATCATCGAAATGCCGACGGTCATGCCGGCCCACATAAAACAGACCCAGGCGGGGTTGAGCAAGGCGTTTCGAATTCGACGCGACACGGACATATAATGCACGACCGACTTGTGAATGACACTATGACTACAGCGATCGAACCACAACTAGCATCGACGGTGATGATGATTCGGCCGGCCAGGTTTGAAAGTAACCCGCTGACTGCGGCATCAAACCGTTTCCAGGGAAGGTCGTCATCATCGCCTGAAGAGCAGCACGCAATTGCGTTACGCGAATTCGACGGGCTTGCTGCTGTATTGCGCGAAGCGGGTATTGAAGTGATTGTCGTCGACGATACGGTCGAGCCGCATACGCCGGATGCAATTTTTCCGAACAATTGGATCAGCATGCATGCCGACGGGCGTGTGGTTCTGTATCCGATGGAGGCAGAGAATCGTCGCACTGAACGCCGGCACGATATTATCGACTATCTTGACAAGCACGCCCGCCGGCAGGTCACGGACGTAGTTGACCTGAGCGCCCATGAAGACGCCGGCCATTTTCTGGAAGGAACGGGCAGCATGGTTCTGGATCGTGCCAATCGTGTGGCCTACGCCTGCGTCTCCTCGCGAACCCATCTCGATCCGCTTGGCGAATTTGCCCAGCGTATGGGATACGATGTAGTTGCGTTCGATGCGGTCGACAGTGGTGGTGTGCCGATTTACCACACCAACGTGCTGATGAATGTAGGCGAGCAACTGGCCGTGATCTGTGCTGAGGCCATTCCTCGTGATGAACAGCGGAATGCGGTCCTGGCAAGGCTACGTGAGACCGGGCATGACATTCTCGAACTGTCCTATGCACAACTCGATGCGTTCGCCGGCAACATGCTCGAGTTACGCAACAATAATGGCGAGCGGGTTCTCGCCATGTCACAACAAGCGTACGATTCACTAAACGAAAAACAACGCGCAACGCTCGCCGCAAATGCCCGCATTGTCAAAGCGCCAATTGACAACATCGAATCGTCGGCGGGCGGCAGTGTTCGCTGCATGCTGGCCGAGGTTCACCTTCCTTTAGAAGGAACAGAACACTAATGAGCAAAGACAAGATTCTCATGTGTCCACCGGACTACTTTACGGTGGACTACGTGATTAACCCGTGGATGGCAGGGCATGAAGACTCGCTGAGCATCGAGCGTGCCAAACAGCAATGGGAAACACTGCGCGATCAGATCTCCGAATTTGCCGACGTTGTCACGATTGAGCCGCAACCGGAACTGCCTGACATGGTATTCACGGCAAATGCAGGCGTGGTTTACGGTAACAAGGCCATAGCGAGCCACTTCATGCCACACGAACGGCGGCCTGAAGAGCAATTCTTCAAGACGTGGTTCGTGGAAAATGGCTATGACCTGCTCGATCTCGATGACAACATCGGTTTCGAAGGTGCTGGTGACTGCCTGCTCGACCGTCACGGTCCCTGGCTCTGGACGGGGTATGGGTTCCGGACCGAAATCGAGGCCCATGCCGAGATCCGGAAGTTTTTCGACATCGAAGTCGTGTCGATCCGACTGACCGATGCACGCTTCTATCACATCGATACCTGCTTCTGTCCGTTGACCGACGGCTTTCTCATGTACCATCCGCCGGCCTTTGACTACGATTCGCGTATTGCAATTGAAAGCCGTATCCCGCCGCACAAGCGCATTATTGTGGATACTTTCGATGCCGGTAACTTCGCGTGTAACGCAGTCAACATCGGCGATCGAGTCATTCTCAACCAGGCATCCGATCCGCTGAAGGCGCGCCTCATGCTTGCCGGGTTCCGAGTTCATGAAGTCGAGCTTAGTGAGTTTCTGAAGGCAGGTGGATCGTCCAAATGTCTGACGCTGAAACTCACGGAGCCCAGGCGATAAGAGACACTGATATGGCAACGCCGCACCGCTACTCAATCTGGCCCAAGGACCCGGCAGCGCATCTGTTTGAAGTTCGGTTGACCGTAGCAGACCCGGACCTGGAAGGGCAGGTCTTTGCAATGCCCGCGTGGATCCCTGGCAGTTATATGATTCGCGACTACGCCAAGCACGTGGTTACGGCACGCGCGGAATCCGACGGACGAGATGTCGCGCTCAAGAAGCTCGACAAGAGCCGCTGGCAGGCGGCTGTGACGAATCGTGAACTGACACTTGTACTCGAAGTGTTTGCGCTCGATGAGAGCGTTCGTGGCGCGCATCTCGACCTGACTCATGCATTCTTTAATGGCACCTGTGTATTTCCCGCTGTCGTGGGGCAGGAAGCCATCCCTTGTGAACTCGAGATATTGGAGCCCGAGAAACCGGTCGGAAAGAACTGGCGTGTTGCGACATCGATGAACCGCAATGGCGCTGAACAATACGGATTCGGGTCTTACATTGCCGATGACTATGCCGAGCTGATTGATCACCCGGTCGAGGTTGGCGAACTCTCAATCGGAGAGTTTGAGGTTCGCGGCGTACCGCACGCGATTGCCATTCGTGGCAAAACACGCGCCGATATGGCGCGTCTTTGCCACGACCTGCATACCATCTGCGATCATCATATGTCATTCCTCGGGACGCCCGGCGACCTCGATCGTTACCTGTTTCTTCTGAACGCGCCGGGTAGCGGCTACGGTGGACTCGAACACCGCTGGTCATCCGCACTGATCTGCGGCCGCGATAACCTGCCCGCACGCGGCGACGAAGGTGTGTCCGATGAGTATCGGACTTTCCTGGGCCTGGTGAGTCACGAATACTTCCACTTGTGGAACGTCAAGCGTATGAAGCCCGACGTATTCACGCCATTTGATCTGTCGCAGGAATCGCACACGGATTTGCTGTGGGTGTTCGAGGGCGTCACATCCTATTACGATGACCTGGCGCTCGTGCGCAGCGGCATGATCGAGATAGAAAGTTACCTCGAGTTGCTTGGCCAGACCATTACCCGCGTCAATCGCAGTGGCGGGCGCCGCAAACAGAGTGTTGCGGAGTCGAGCTTCGATGCATGGACCAAGTTCTACAAACAGGACGCCAACGCAGCGAACGCAATCATCAGCTACTACACCAAGGGCGCATTGATCGCACTCGCCCTGGACCTGAAGTTGCGTTCCGAGACCGGGGGCAGCTGCACACTTGACGACGTCATGCGAGAAGCGTGGCGGCGCTGGGGTGAGACGGGTGAGGGGATGCCTGAAGATGGATTCGAAGAACTGAGCGCCGAGGTGTCTGGCCTTGACCTCGAGGACTTTTTCGACGCGACTGTGCGCGGCACCGGCGAACTGCCGCTGGAAACCCTGCTGAAGACACATGGCATCTCGCATCACCTGCGCCGCTCGGCCGGTGGCGAGGACAAAGGCGGCAAGGCGAAGAACGGTCCTGATTTACCGGCCGTGTGGCTTGGTGCGACGTTGGGCAACAGGAATGGCAATCCTGTATTCAGCACTGTTCACAACGGCGGCCCTGCCGAACTGGCGGGCATCGCACCTGGTGACGAGCTTGTCGCCCTGGATGGATTGCGCATCAGCCTTGCCGGCTGCGAGACGCGGACCAGGCGGTACCACGTTGGCGACAAGTCAGACGTAACGGTATTTCGCGGTGATGAGTTGATGACGCTGCGCCTGAAATGGGCCGCGGCGCCAATCGATACCTGTTATCTGACAGCGGACAGTGACGTCGACGATGACGTGATGTCGCGCCGCAGTGCCTGGCTAGCCAGGTAGTGAACCCCCTGGGGAATCCAACGCTTCGCCTTTTCATAGGCGCCGCGTTGATCAGCTTGTCGCCAGTGTGGGTCAAACTCGTCAGCGTGTCGGCGACGTCGAGTGCATTCTGGCGTCTTGCGATCGGCGGTTCCGTCATCGCCCTTTACCTGCTCGTCACCAGGCAGAAGATGCAGCTGTCGAGACGCGTCTGGCAGATACTCGTTCTTGCGGCGCTTTTCCTGGCGCTCGACCTCTGGTTTTACCACCGGAGCATTCAGTTCATTGGCCCAGGCCTTGCGACCCTGATCGCGAACTTTCAGGTCTTCGTGATGGCGGCCGCCGGATTAGTCATTCTGCGTGAACCGCCGAGCGCCCGGCAGCTCCTCGCAATACCTCTCGCCGTTTTCGGCCTTGCGCTCATTGTTGGCGTCGACTGGAACAGCCTGCCCGCCGACTACCGAACCGGCATCCTGTTTGGTCTTGGTGCTGCGGTGACCTATGCCGGATATCTGCTGGTTCTTCGCCACTCCCGACAGGCATCAAGCAATCGTATCCCGAGCCGCGAGATCGCTGTGATCTCGTTGACGGGTGCGGCGATGCTCGGGGCTGCGTCGCTGTTCGAAGGAGGAACACTCGCGTTTACCCGGGGAGATGAGGCGGTGTGGCTCGTCTGCTACGGAGTCCTCTCACATGGCCTCGGCATGCTGTTCATTGCCAGCAGCCTGCCGCATGTTACGACCACCCAGGCGGGTATCGCATTGTTGCTTCAGCCCACGCTGAGCTTTGTCTGGGACGTCTTGTTTTTCGCGCGGCCAATGTCGATGACCGAACTGCTGGGTGCCGGAATTGCACTTCTTGCGATTTATCTCGGGTCGCGGAGTTCGTCAAAGCAGACGCAGGGCGTCCGGCAGTAACTCGATTTCGAATCGTTGCTGCATTGCCTGCAGCTCGCCATCGAGATGTGAGTCAACAGGTTCGTCCGAGACGATGACTACGCGCGTTACGGGCTTGTGAACGATTTCCTTTTCTCCCATGTGTGTGCCGGCGATCAGCTTGGGTAGCAGGGACATGATTCGGGTCCTGCTGACAGGTGCGACGATCAGCAGATCGAAATTGCCGTCGTTGTTTTGCGCGTTTGGCGCAATATTGAACATGCCACCGATCCAGGGCCCGTTGGCAATGTTCGCGAGCGTAATTGCGCTGTCGTAGATCTGGTCGTCGGCCGTGATACGCATATGCGGCGTCGCTATGCCGTCGATCATCGCCCGAAAAATGGCGAGCAGATAAACGAGATCACCCATTGGTGCCCGGTAAGAGCGCGAGATTCGTGTCACTCTCGCATCCAGCCCGACTCCCGCGCCGTTGGCGAAGTAGCGGCCATTCATCAGTCCGACATCGATGAGCCGCGCCTGTTCGTTCT
>JBFFOS010000153.1:0-5962 GCA_041574375.1 Woeseiaceae bacterium | reverse complement strand
GCGTATTCGGCATGCCGTTTGGGGTCGCACCGAATTTCGTGGTCAACGGGCGGGAATGCCTTGTGCCGCTTGTCGTCGAGGAGCCATCGATCGTTGCTGGCTTGAGCAGTGCGGCTGCCATGGCCCGATCGCGAGGCGGCTTCGAGGTCGAAAATGACGGTTCGTTGCTGATCGGCCAGGTTCACATCACCGACGTTGGTGACGCCGACCATGCGATTGCAGCGCTTGAAAAGGCAAAGCCAGTACTGCTGGATGCCGCCAATGCGGTGCATCCTCGATTGAGCAATCGGGGGGGTGGGGTGCGTGATCTTGAGTTGCGCCTGTTTGAGCTACCTGATGGCAGGCCATTGATTGCTGTGCATGTGCTTGTCGATACCTGCGATGCAATGGGTGCGAATCTCGTCAATTCGATCTGCGAAGCGATCGGGCCTGAGATCGCCGCCGCCTGTGAAGGGAATGTCGCGCTTCGCATATTGTCGAACCTGGCGGATCGCTCGTTGTACACGGCGCGTGTTCGCTACGAGTTACCCGACAATGTTCGTGACGCGATCGTCACTGCGAACAACATCGCGCTCGTCGATCCTTATCGGGCGGCGACCCATAACAAAGGCGTCATGAATGGCGTCGATGCTGTGGCCATAGCTACGGGGAACGACTGGCGCGCGATCGAAGCCGGGGTGCACGCCTATGCGGCCTTGTCGGGCAGGTACCGGTCATTGACGCGTTGGTCCGCTGCCGATGACGGAGACTTACTTGGAGAAATTACGCTGCCCCTCAAAGTTGCCACGGTCGGGGGTACGCTGAAAAGCAACCCGGGTGCAGCGCTGGGCCTCGCGATGACCGGTGCGAATTCCGCCATTGAACTCGCGGAACTTATGGCTGCAGTTGGGCTTGCCCAGAATTTCGCCGCGTTGCGCGCGCTCGCAACCAGCGGTATCCAGGCCGGCCATATGAAGCTGCATGCTCGAAGCGTCGCCGCTTCGGCAGGCACACCGGACGCACTATTTGACGAGGTCGTCGCCAAATTGATCGATAGCGGTGAGATCAAGGACTGGAAGGCGCAGGAAATACTTGCGGACATGCGATTACCCGCGGCACAGGCGCCCGAACTTGCTGCAGCAGCTTCCGGTAAGGCCGCTGGCAAGGTCATACTGCTCGGCGAACATGGCGTGGTGTATGGGCGGCACGCGCTCGCAGTGCCAATTTCGGATGTCGTCAATGTATCAGTCACCCGTGCCAGCGAGTTGTCGCACGACCTGCCCGGCGAATTTGTCGACGTGTTACTGAATGAGCTGGGTGTTGACGACAAGGGGTGGCGCATCAGCATCGACTCTCAATTGCCTTTTGGCAAAGGTCTCGGCTCATCGGCAGCCATCGCCGTTGCGATCGTGCGTGCGTTCAACAGTGCGTTGAAGCTCGGGCTCGACGATGAACGAGTGAATGCCATCGCGTTTGCAAGTGAGAAACTTGCACACGGCACACCATCCGGTGTCGACAACACGCTGGCAACGTTTGCGAAGCCGATGTTATTCCGCAACGCTGGCGGGGTGCAGTTTGAATCGCTCGATATCAGTACTCCGCCGCCGCTGCTCGTGGCCTGGGGTCAAGAGACGGGCCGGACAAGCGAGCAGGTGGCGGGTGTCCGCAAACGTCGCGAGCAGTCTGTGGCACATTTTGACTATCTGTTTGATGAGATGGACAGGCTGAGCCGGCAGGGAGCGGAATTGTTGCAGGCTGCGAAGTGGGAGGATCTTGGTGCCCTGATGAATATCTGCCACGGATTGCTTAATGCAATCGGCGTGTCGACCCCCGATCTCGAGCGGATGGTGGCTTTGGCGCGCCAATACGGTGCGGTGGGTGCGAAAATCACCGGGGCCGGCGGTGGCGGATCGATCGTCGCACTGTGTCCGGGCAATTCCAGCACGGTCGACACGGGCCTTCGGCGGGCCGGGTACCAGACCCTCGTATTGACGGAGAAGCAGGCATCGTGAACGACCTTCACAGAACCGTCTCGTCCGAGAGCGAGGAACTCATACTCGTTGACCGTGATGACAACGAAATTGGCTATATCTCGAAAGCGGATGCGCACGATGGTGCCGGTGTGTTGCACCGGGCATTTTCGTTGTTCCTGTTCAACGATGCCGGTGAACTACTGCTGCAGCAGCGCGCACATGAAAAGCGCCTGTGGGGTGGATACTGGTCAAACAGTTGCTGTAGTCATCCGCGCCGCGGTGAGTCGTTGCAAATCGCAACCTCACGCCGCATGCTCGACGAACTGAATTTCGAGGCCGAACTCGAGCATCTTTATTATTTCTGTTACGCAGCAAATTTTGGTGATGCGGGGTCAGAGAACGAGCTTTGCCACGTGTTTCTGGGCAGGTCGACAGATGATATGCGACCGAACGAGAGTGAAATAGCGAGCGTCCGCTACGTGTCGGCCGCCAAACTGAACGAGGAATTGGAAGCCAATCCGGATCGTTTTACACCTTGGTTCAAGCAGGAATGGCGCGAACTCGAGAAGAATTACCGCGGGCAACTGGAGCGTTACTGCACACTGACCTGAAGGGTCAGGCGATGTATTTGTAGTACTCGATACCGTAGTCAGAGAAGTGGCGCTCATCCGAGCCGCCAACACGATCGATGACAAATTCGTTATTCGGCACGTAGTCAAGGTTCTTGGCCCGTCGCCCGTCGTGCAGCGCCTCGTACTGCTCGCGACTGAGGTCGACGGCAAAATTCATCGCGTCGCCGAACTGAATCTTCTTCGTGGCCTCGCGCCAGCCCTCGGCCATGAAGAACGGGATAACCTCAGCGGCGTCGCCGCTGCCATAACCGAGTGTCAGGACTTCTTCACCGGCCTCGAGTGAGTCCTCTTCGAGCGCCTGCTCAAAACCCGCAGCCATCCAGGCTGGCAGGGCGGCGGTGTAGAGATTGCCGAGGTCGAGCATTGTGTCGCTGCCGAGCTTCATCTTGTCGAGAATTTCGCGGCGGAAGTGACGCGATGCGCGGAAGGAGCGCAGTGCCGCCATTGTCTGCGGGTACGCCTCGTAACTGAGTTTCTCCGGATTCGCGAGGCTGGCCACCTGCGGCTTCGATACCATTTCCTCGAGAACCCTGTCGACGTCGACGCCAGCTTCATAGCAGTAGGAAGCGAGTTCCGCACGATCTTCGCTGCTACCCATGCCGAGGGCAAAAAGGTACGAAACTGCCCAGCCGGTTTCCGGCATGCGGCGGTACGGGCGGTGCATGAATACGGTACGCAACGACCGCAGATAATGGCCCGGGTCAAGCTCGCGTTTATCGTACATATCCTTGAGGGCGTGCAGCGTTTCGTCGATGTAGCAGGTCGTGGAGTACTTGCCGTTGAACACGGGGAAGTCCTGGACCTGGTGTGTTTCCGAGCGATCCTGGCCGCAGAAGCGCGCCATCGGCTTGCGGAAGTCCATGATGCGGTAGTCCGAAGCCGACCCGGACCCAATCAGGTCGACGACTGCCAGCTGCGGGTCTTCTTCAAGCAACATGGCGACGGCGCCGGCGCCCTGCGTGGGCTCCCCTGAACTGCCGCGCGCGTACTCGGCGATATCGGCGCAAACGACAATAGCCTGGCTTCCTGCACCGTCGAGCGCGAGATGGCGAATAGCGCCTTTCATGCCGTACACGCCGCCGAGACAGGCGTGCTTGAACTCGGGAACTTCGCAACCGCGCGAAATGGGTGGTTTGCCGCGGGCGATCAGCGCTCCGTCGACCATACCTTTAATAATGATCGCACCAGCCGAGTTATCCGTGCTCGATTCAGTGCCAAGCCCGAGGAACTTGACGCGGGTCGGGTCGACGTCGTACTGATCGATCAGGCGGATGACCGCATTTGCAGCCATCGTATATACGCTGTGATTGGGGCCGCGTACGCGGAAACTGCGCCCCACAACCTCGCGAATCTTCGGCCACTGGTTATCCGTCCAGTCACACCAATCCTCCAGCCATACGCGGTATGGTGGGATATAGGCGGCGAGGCCGCTAATTCCGATGGATTTTCTGGATTTATGGTTGGTCATGATGGATTTCGCTTCAGCCCGGCGATTTTAGTTGCGCAGGCCCTATCACTCAATACTTTATTTCACCGTGATGGTAATCCGGGCCGAACTGAGGGGCGGATCGTGGGGGATGTGCAGGTGGTCTCCGAGCAGCAGCTGCAGCGTGTGTTCGCCGGGTTCGAGCGTGATTTCGGTCTCGGTGCTGCCATCGCCGAAGTGCACGTGACGTTCGTCCTTGGGAATAGGCATGCCGAGTTCAGGCAGTTTCGTGTCGATCAGGAGGTGATGGTGCCCGGAATGCGGCGTATCGTTGCCGGCCGGCACGACGGTCATACCCTCGGTGCCGAAAACAACCTTGATGGGGTTGTTGACCGTGTCGCCATCAGCCGGACTTATGAAGAATACACGGGCGTCCTCGGCTGAAGCCGAACGCGATAGCGCCACCGGCTGTTGCGCCGCATCCACTGCGGGTGCCGGTGCTTCGTCCGGCTTCTCAGCGCATGCGGCAGCGAGCGGCAGGCAGAAAGCGATCAGCAGTTGGATCTTCATCGTTGTATCTCCAGTTAATCAGACAGAAAAGAGCGCGAACAACAGCGCACCCATCATCGTGAACATCGCGCCAACAGAATAGGCCGCCGACATCGCAAGGTATTTCGTAAACGTCATGAAATGGCCCTGACCGTAAACAACTCGCATCGCCTTGTAGAGATACACGGGGATGTAAAACGAGGCGGCCACGATGACTAAAACGGATATTGGTTCCGGCACCCAGAGCAGGCCCGATATACGCGAGAAAAGGATTTGCAGCGTCAGAATCAGGAAGAAAAACGCGTGAAAATGAACGAAGAACAGCAGGTGCTCAACGAAGTACCGACGCGATAATGGATACAGTGTTTTTAGAACCAGCGCCATGAATGGCAGCAGTACGATCAGCGCGACCGGAATGTTGTCGATCAACAGCCCTGTGAAGGTTTTCGCGCCGTCGGCCGATATACGCTCACAGATGCCTTCGAGCCTTTCCCGGGTCAGTCGCTTTCGCACCCATTGGGGCATTTGCTCGAATCCCGCGTCGTCGAGCGTACATTCTCCCGTCTCGGGGTCGATCTTGAAGCTGACCTCCCCGTCGCCACTGTCGGTAATGGTAAAATGCGCGTTCGTATCGTTCGGTAAGACTTTGGCCTGGTCCTCGCTGATCAGGCCCTCCTCAGCAAGATCGTCGAGAACCGCCTGCGCTTCGGACTTCGCCTCTTCTTCAATCTGGGAAGTCTCCTCCGGTATTGGCTCGGGTTCGGCTTCGAACAACAGGCTGAGATCATCGCGCGGGTCAAAAAAAGCGACGACAAAGAAAACCACGCTGAGGACGAGGTACATGCGAAACGGTGGCATATAGCGCGCGCGACGGCCCTCGAGGTAATCGCGAGTAAGCTGCCCCGGCCGGACGAGCAGTGGAATCACGGTTCGCCAAAGCCGCGAATCGAGTTCCAGCAGGTCGCCGAAGGCATCCTGAATCAGCTCCCAAAGACTAATCAGCCGGCTACGAGCACGCTGACCACAATGGCCGCAATACTGCCCACGGAGTTCCGTGCCGCAATTAAGGCAGTCCGGATACTCGGGCAGTTGCGCGTCGTCGGTACCCATCGATCAGGCTTCGGCGCTCTTTTTCTTGCTCGTCTTCTTGGTGGGGGCTTTTTTCCTTGCCGCCGGAGTGTTCTTGCTCGTTTTCTTTTTCGGTGGCTTCTCGGCTGGCGGAGGAGCGCTATCCGCTGGTCGGCGCACCATCTCTTCCGGCGCGAAGTCGTCGACATCAAGAAGTGCTGATACCTTCTCGTGGTAGTCGCGAAGGCTGTTTGCCTCGGCTTTGCTGATTACCTGTGCCTTTTCGGCTTCGTCGATCTGCAGACCGAGGTAGTCCGAATCGATCAGACCTTCCT
>JBFFOS010000152.1:0-5983 GCA_041574375.1 Woeseiaceae bacterium | reverse complement strand
GCAACTCCGGAGTGAGAGGAGCTGCCGGTTTAACGCCGTCCACGGTTTCACCGAACAGGCAGTACGGTCGCGCGGGGAACTGTCCGGACTGGCAGCCGTTCTGGATCGCACCATAGACGTTCATACCGCCGCTCAGCGTGTAATTGGCAGCAAGTTCCCAACTGACTTCATCGAAGTCTTTGGATGCACCGAAGAAACCGGTGCTGACGTTTGCAACGACATCCTTGTCATCGTTGGTGACGCGCAGACCGCCTGAAATGCGGACGTCGTCAGAGACGTTGTAGCCGATGTTGCCGAATGCGGCGAAGTATGCGCATTGTCTTACTTGTTTGATCGGTTGCCGTACTCTAAGGTTGTGCCCAATGACTCAGAATTCAGACAATTTGCATTCAATACCAGCATATGAGTCGCTGCCTGACGGCCGACTCACCGATGATATGGTCGCAGCGTTCAAAGCTGCCGGCGTGATTATCGTCGAGGATTTCGTGTCGCTGCGAGATTGCAATCGCTTGCGTGAGCGCGCCCATGAGCTCGTCGAGGCATTCGATCCTGATACCGTACGCTCCATCTTTTCCACGACGAAGCAATCGCAGCTTAATGACGAATACTTCTACGACTCGGGCGACAAAATACGTTTCTTCTTTGAAGATGACGCATTTGATGATGCTGGCTACCTGCGGCAGTCGAAACACGAAAGCCTGAACAAGATGGGTCATGCGATGCATGATCTCGACCCGGTATTTGACGCCTTCTCGCGCACGCCAAAGTTGGCCGCAATGGTCGAGAGTCTTGGCTATCAGGACCCCGGGATCATACAGTCGATGTATATCTTCAAACCGCCAGGCATCGGTGGCGAAGTGATCTGTCACCAGGACTCAACGTTCATTTACACGGAACCGGAGTCTTGCGTCGGGTTCTGGTTTGCCCTGGAAGACGCGACGCTCGAGAACGGCTGCATGCAGTTCATCCCCGGTGCACACAAGATGCCGCTGAAAAAGAGAAACTACAAGCGGCCGGACGGAACCTATGTTATCGAGACGCTCGATAACACGCCGTGGCCCATGGAGCGTTTGGTTCCGGCCGAGGCCAAAGCCGGCGCGCTGGTGATTTTCGATGGCAGGGCGCCCCACCTGAGCGCTGCCAATCGCTCCGACAAGTCCCGGCACGCCTACACGCTGCACGTGATCGAAAAACTATGCCATTACCCGGCTGACAACTGGCTGCAACGTAGCGCTCACCTGCCGCTTCGAGGTTTTGAATAGGGATTTCGATGTTATTCACGGACGTAATCCGAGAGAAGCGCGACGGCGGCGAACTTAGCGACGAACAGATCCAGTTCTTTGTGGACGGACTGGCCGACGAGAGCCTGCCCGCAGAACAGGTGTCGTCTCTGGCTATGGCTATTTTCCTGAATTCCATGAGTTTCGACGAGGCGGCGAAACTCACGATGGCGATGGCTGCATCGGGTACGGTTCTCGAATGGGACTCGCAGGACTATGGTGGGCCGATCGTTGATAAGCATTCCACCGGCGGCGTTGGTGACAAGGTCAGTTTCATGCTGGCGCCAATCCTGGCGGCCTGCGGCTGCCATGTGCCAATGATCTCCGGCAGAGGCCTGGGCCATACAGGCGGCACGACTGATAAGGTCGAGGCGATACCCGGTTATAACGCCACCCCTGATCTCGAGACTTTTCGCAAGGTCGTCCAGAACGTCGGTTGCGCGATCATCGGGCAGACGCCGGAACTTGCGCCGGCGGACCGGCGGTTCTATTCAATACGCGATGTCACGGGCACGGTGGAGTCCGTACCCCTGATTACGGCGTCGATTCTGTCCAAGAAAATAGCGGCAGGACTGCAGGGCCTCGTTATGGACGTCAAGGTCGGCAGTGGTGCTTTCATGGACACGATGGGCAAGGCGCGGGAATTGGCAAACAGCATCATCGGCACGGCGGCCAGGGCAGGTCTCAAGACGCATGCGGTGATCACGGACATGAATGAAGTCCTGGGAACGACGGCCGGTAACGCGCTCGAGATCGAGGAGTCGGTGCTGTACCTGCGCAATGAGGTCCGTGAGTCACGACTTGACGAGGTTGTCATTGCGCTGTGTGCGGAGATGCTGCTGGTCGCGGAGGTGGAAACAGACCGGGACCTGGCGGCGAAGCGTTGCAACGAGGTGATTGCCAACGGCCATGCGGCGGAGAAATTTGCCCGTATGGTCGAAGCGCTGGGTGGTCCGGCCGATTTTCTGGAGAATTATGAAGCCTATTTGCCCAAAGCAAACGTCATCCGCCCGGTCCATGCCGGCGGGACTGTGTGTGCCGTCGATACACGCGCCATTGGTAACGCGATCATCGAGCTCGGTGGCGGGCGACGGCAGGTAGGCGAGGCCCTGGACCTGTCAGTCGGCTTCAGCGGCGTTGCCTCAACAGGTACCGAACTCGACGAGAACACCCCGCTGGCTGTCATACACGCGGCCTCCGAGGACGATGCTGCGGTCGCCGAGAGCAACCTGCTGGCGGCGGTTTCTGTCGGACAGAAAGCGCCCGCGGATCGTCCGGTAGTCTGCGAGATTTTGACAGGCTAGGCATACCCAATGCGGTATGCTATGCGACCTAAGAACAAGAACCAGCCGGGGTAAGCAATGGGCAACTTTATCGGTCTCGCCGGGATCGCAGTCATACTCGGGATCGCAGTCCTGTTCTCGAGCAACCGCAAGGCGATTCAACTGCGCATAGTAGGAGCTGCTTTTGCCCTGCAGGTCTTCGTTGCGACCGTAGTCCTTTATTGGGACAGGGGTCGACAGGGCATCGAGGTCGCGAGCGAAGGTATCATGGCCGTTATCAATTATTCGAAAGCCGGCATCAACTTCATGTTCGGGCCGCTGGCGGATACCGACGTCGTCGGATTCAGTTTTGCGATTCACGTCCTGCCGATCATTATTTTCTTCTCCGCCTTGATGTCAGTGCTGTATCACCTGCGTGTTATGGAGTGGATCGTGAAGCTCGTCGGTGGGTTCCTGCACAAGGTCATCGGTACTGGCGCGGTGGAATCAATGAATGCCGCGGCGAACATCTTCGTCGGCCAGACTGAGGCGCCGCTCGCGGTCAGGCCCTACCTGAAGAGTCTCACCGAGGCACAGATGTTCGCCGTCATGGTGTCAGGAGTTGCGTCGATTGCCGGCACGGTTCTGGCCGGCTATGTCCTGATGGGTGCAGAACTCAAGTACCTGCTTGCTGCGGCGTTCATGGCGGCGCCTGGCGGTTTGCTGATGGCTAAAATCATCATGCCGGATGACGAGGTGGTGCCGGCGGGCGGGCACGAAAAGCTCGTCATGGAAAGAAGCCAGCACAAGAACGTCATTCTTGCTGCCGCGTCCGGTACGACCGATGGACTGCGGCTGGCGGCAAACATCGGTGCCATGCTGATTGCGTTTATCGCCCTGATCGCGCTGTTTAACGGGCTCGTCGGCTGGGTCGCCGGGTGGTTCGGTTATGAACTAACCTTGCAGATGATCCTAGGCTGGATATTTGCGCCCCTGATGTATTTGCTGAGCGTGCCGTGGGCCGAGGCGCAGGCGGCAGGTGCGTTGTTCGGCGAGAAGCTGATTCTGAACGAGTTCGTCGCGTTTTCGCACCTGAACGAGTATCTCGGTGGTATGAGCCCGCGCACGATTGCTGTTGTGACTTTCTCGCTGTGCGGGTTTGCCAACCTGTCGTCGATCGCGATCCTGCTCGGAGGGCTGGGTGTGCTTGTCCCCGAGAAACGCGACCTGATTGGGCAGCTCGGCATCAAGGCGGTGCTTGCAGGCTCCCTGTCCAATCTGATGAGTGCAGCGCTCGCCGGACTGTTGCTGACGTTCTGACATCGTGGCAGCACGTAAGGTCATCATCGATTGTGATCCGGGGCAGGACGATGCTGTTGCACTGTTTCTCGCGATGTCCTCACCGGACGAGCTTGATATTCTGGGCATTACGACCGTCGCCGGCAATGTTCCTCTCGAACTGACGCAGCGTAATGCTCGCATGATGTGCGATATCGCGGGACTTACCGACCTGCCAGTTTACGCTGGCTGCGAGCGTCCGATGGTGCAGGAGCCGATCACGGCCGAGTACATTCATGGTAATACCGGTATCGATGGTGTCGATGTTTTCGAGCCGGACACAGCGCTGCAGCAAGGTCACGCCGTCGATTTCATTATTGAGACGTTGCTCGCCGCCGACAAGGAGAGCGTTACCCTGGTGCCGACCGGTCCCATGACGAACGTGGCGACGGCTATCCAGCGTGAGCCCGCCATCCTCGATAGCATTCAGGAAATCGTGGCCATGGGTGGCGCGATGCGCGAGGGCGGCAATCGCTCGCCATCGGCCGAGTTCAATATCCTGGTTGACCCGCACGCGGCGGACATCGTCTACAACTCGGGCAAGCCGGTAACGGCCCTGGGACTCGACGTTACCCACCAGGTGCTGTCGACTCGCGAACGCGTTGCTTGTATGCGCGCGTTAAATAATGCCGTCGCAGTCGCTACGGCAGACATGCTGAGTTTTTTCCATCGTTACGACACGAAGAAATACGGCTCGGAGGGTGCACCACTGCATGATCCCTGCACGATTGCGTGGTTGTTGCGGCCGGAGCTGTTTGCGACCAGGCGTTGCAACCTCTCCGTGGAAAAGGAATCTGAACTGACGCTCGGCCATACGGCCGTCGACTTCTGGCACGTTACCGACCGGCCGCACAATGTCGACTGGGCGTACGAAGTGGATGCCGATGGTTTCTACGACCTGCTTATAGAGCGTCTCGCCCGATTCGGAGATCGGTGATGCCAACAGTTGCCGTCATTGGCTCGGTCAATCTGGATATCGTTGCAAGGGTTACGCGCTTGCCGGCACCCGGAGAAACCGTCACAGGTGCCGAATTGCATCGCTTTCCGGGTGGCAAGGGCGCGAACCAGGCACTGGCTGCACAGCGACTCGGTGCGGATGTAAGCCTTGTTGCGCGGGTGGGCGATGATGCGGCTGCGGATGAGGCGCTCGCCCTGCTGCGCGAAGGTGGCGTCGATTTGTCGGCCTGCGTGGCTATACCGGACGTGGCAACCGGAACCGCACTGATTGCCGTGTCGCCGTCAGGGGAGAATCAGATTGTCGTAGCGCCCGGCGCGAATCGTTACCTGCTACCGGACCAGGTCGAAGTGCCGGATACCGATGCCGTAATCTGCCAGCTGGAAGTGCCGGTCGACACGATTGCATGGGTGGCAACCGCCTGTAAGGGATTCTTCTGCGTTAACCTGGCGCCCGCAATGGAAATCGATGTGGCAGTGCTGCAGCGCGCGGACCTCGTCGTCGTTAATGAAACAGAGTCCGAATGGTATGGCGCCTCGTTGCGTGCCTGCGCTGGCCTTGTCGCCACAACTCGTGGTGCAGGGGTTGCCTCGTTGGAGCGGGACGGAAAGATCATCGCCGAAGCACGGCCGCCTGCGACTGAGGCGGTCGATGCGACCGGCGCCGGTGACACCTTTTCAGCCGCGCTAACCGTGGCTTTGGTCGAGGGCCAGGCACCGGAGAAGGCGCTGCAGTTTGCCTGTGCAGCGGGCGCCGTTGCGGTGACGAAGATGGGCGCGCAGCCGTCGTTGCCGATGAGATCCGCGGTGGCTACGGATGTCTAATGATCAGGACTTCGTGGACTTCATCATTGATCAGATCGAGAACGGTTGTGAAGTGTCGTATCGTCATATGTTCGGCGGGACCAGTCTGTATGTGAATGGCAAAGTTGTCGCGCTGATTTGTGACAATCAGCTGTTCGTGAAACCCACGGAGGCGGGCAGGGCGTACATCGAGATAGTCGTTGAAGCGCCTCCGTATCCCGGTGCGAAGAATGCATTTCTCATCGAGGATGAGATTGAAGATGCTGAGTGGCTGACAGAATTGATAGTCCGTACGGAAAAAGAGCTGCCGGCGCCCAGGCCGAAAAAGAAACGCAAGAAAAAGGG
>JBFFOS010000151.1:0-6107 GCA_041574375.1 Woeseiaceae bacterium | reverse complement strand
TGGCTGCGAGCGTTTTTCACAGCGCCGAAATTAACATCAGCGAGCTGAAGGCCTTCCTGTCGGACAACTCGATAGCCGTCAGACTCTGAGGATTCGAAATTGACTGAAAAGACACCGGACTTTCTTACAACGCTTGAAACGCTGATCCGAGATCGCATCGATTCACCGATCAAGGGCAGCTACACCTCGGAGCTGATTGCGGCGGGCCAGAAACGCATGGCGCAGAAAGTGGGCGAGGAAGCAGTTGAACTGGCTCTGGCGTCCGTATCGGGCGACCGCGGCGAGACTATCGACGAGGCAGCCGACCTGCTCTATCACGTGCTTGTTCTTCTCCACAGTCAGGGGATTGAACTTGCCGATGTGGTTGCCACTTTGGCCTCACGCCACAAGGCGTGATAGGCCGTTTATTCACTACATTCAGGACCTGCTGCCGCCGTGAGCGCCTAGATCACGAATTCTGGCGCGACCTCGCGCCGGTTGTACTGCGAACTCATCACGTATCCGTATGCGCCGGCATTCGCGATAAGAATCACATCATTCTCCTGTGATGGAGGCAGCAGCCGATCCGAGCCGAGACGGTCACCCGTTTCGCAAATGGGACCGACAATCGTGACCGTATCCGTCGGAGTCACGTCGGCCCTGGATAAATTCACGATCTCGTGGTACGACCCGTACAACGCTGGCCGAATGAGCGAATTCATGCCGGTACCGACGCCGATATAGCGCATTTCACTTTTGCCCTTCATCTGCGTCACATGCGTCAAAAGGACGCCAGCCGGTGCTACGAGATAGCGGCCGGGTTCGAGCCAGAGCTTGTATTGCGGGAAAGATTCCCGAATTTCGTTCAGCAAGTTATCGAGCTTGCCAAGGTCGAACGGCTCTTCACCGGGTTTGTCGGGCACACCGATTCCACCGCCAAGGTCGATTGCCTCCACGGAGGGGAACATCTCCGCAACGCGTACGAGTTCGACCGCGACGGCGCGCCAGTTATCCGGGTCCAGTATCCCGCTGCCGCTATGAGCATGAATACCGATGACGTCCGCACCGGCGGCATCGACAAGGCGCTTCAATTCCTCGACTTCGAACCGCGGTATTCCGAACTTTGAATGCACACCCGCAGTCTTGACGTGCTCGTGATGTCCCTTGCCCTGCCCTGGATCGATACGAATAAATAGCTTGCAGCCTTTAAATATCTCCGGCCAAGCTTGCAGGGGATATAAATTGTCGAGAGTAATTTGCAGACCCCTTTCAAGCGCCCACTCGTATTCTTGCCGCGGGGCGAAGTTGGGTGTAAACAAGATCCGTCCCGAGTCCAGCGACGGCATGACGTCCCCCAGCCACTGAACTTCGCCAGGCGAAACGCACTCGAAGTCCACCCCCTCTTCTGCAAGCACGCGAAGCAGCTCGGCATTGAAATTTGCCTTGACGGCATACAGCACCCGGTCCACGCTGCGCAGGGCCAGTAACCTTCGCGAGGCCTGGCGAACACTATCCTTGTCGTAGACATAGGCGTTCGGCTGGCGCTCCGCAAGCTCGAGCAGCTGCACTCGTTTTTTCAGCCACCAGGCATCATGGGCCGAAACGGCAACCTGATCGCCATGAAACAGTCTTTCCCAGCTCCGCCCAAATGCCGGGCTGCCTCCGCTCTTTCGAATAATTGATGCATGCAGTTTCCGCACAAGCTTCGGACCCTGTCCCTGGTCGATGACAAAGCTCAGATTGAGATCGTTTGCCGCCTGCGACATCAGGTGGATTTTTTCCTCTTCGAATACCTCCAGTGCCGGTGCCAGTCGCGGCAGAATCGTACGAATTTTACGGCCAACAAGACTGACTGCAGAACAGTCGCGGATCTCCCGGACCCGGCAGAGCTTCGCAAGGTCCGCAAGCAGCGCCCGCCTGGTATCCTCAGCCAGCATGCCGTTCGCGGTATCAATCGAAACCGTAACATTGGTTTCCGACGTCGAGATGAGATCGACGGAAACTCCGTGGTCCCCGAAAATTGTAAATGCCCGCGCAAGGAAGCCAACCTCGTGCCACATCCCGACGCCATCCATGGCGACCAGGGTCAAGCCATTTCGCAGACAGATTCCCTTGACCTGCGGCTCCACCTCCTCCGTTACGGACGATACAACGGTACCGGCGACCTCGGGGCTGTTGGTGCAGCGTATGAAAAGGGGAATATTGCATTCGCGCAGCGGCGACAGGCAACGCGGATGAAGCACGGAACTGCCCGCGGAAGCCAGCTCCTGCGCTTCATCATAGTGAAGAGCAAGCAGCAGACGGGCCGAGGGAACTACGTGAGGGTCGGCAGTGAACATTCCGGGCACATCCGTCCAGATTTCGAGGCGCCGTGCTTGGAGACGAGCTGCCAAATAGGCGGCAGAAGTGTCAGAACCACCTCGTCCTAGAAGAACCGTCTCGCCCCATTCGTTGCGCGCAATAAATCCCTGCGTAAGAACGACTTTTTTGATTTTTCCGAATTGCTCCTGCAACCCGGGATCCGGTGTCCAGTTGCAGATGGCCGCCAGGTAATCCTGTTTACGGTGCCCGCTGCTGCTGCTCGTACTGGTCAATACGTCCCGCGCATCGATCCATTGGACCGGAAGACCCAGCTTACGCAGGTACTCAACGCCAAGCCGGGTAGCCATGAGTTCCCCGAGCGCCATGATGCGGACGTGAACTCGCACGCTGACTTCACGAATCAGACGCACGCCAGCGATAAGCTGCTCGAGCTCGTGAAGGGTGTCATCCAGCAGTTCCGGGCCTTCTATTCCCAGGGCATCGGCAAGGTCGTAATGTATTCTTCTGATGCTCGAAAGCTGGTCCGACTTGTCGCCGGCCGCGGCCGACTGAAGGATCTGCTCCAGTGCATTCGATACGCCTTTTAACGCGGAGTGAACGACAACCGGTTGAAGACCGTCCTCCAGGCGATTGTGAATCAGGGCCGCAATCGTCTCCCAGTTTTCAGCACTCGAAACGCTTGAGCCGCCGAACTTCATGACAACCCATGGCGATTCTGCAATATCGGGCGGTGCACCCAATGCAGAGCTCATCCCAAAGCTCGCTTCTTCTGTGTCTCTCATATCAAGGCTCAACGCTGAACTTACGGCAAAAAAAAACCCGCCAGGGATATCCTCGCGGGTTTGCTGACAATGTCCAGACTTTATTACTAGCCGGTACTATTGCCACTCGCACCCACGCACCTCTGGCGCGCCATTTGTTTTATGTGTTTTTTCGAATCGATAAGATCGATACGTTGGCACATTACGTGGGTGACATAAACGGTCATCGTCAAAGTAGAGCGAAACTGCCTCGAAAGGTCAAGTTTTGACCAATCCGGAAGGCCAGGGTCATTGATCCCAATCTGGCGGAATCGTCACAGCCCCCTCCGATGCCGAAGACACCTCGAAGCGATATTTAGCCAACGCACCGCCACGGACCGCAGAGACCGGCCGCCTCCATTGTTCCCTGCGGCGGCGCATCTCGTCAGCCGTTACATTGACGTCCACTTGACGCTTTTCGGCATCGATGACCAGGGTATCCCCGTCCTGGATCAGCGCAATAGGGCCGCCTAAGGCTGCTTCAGGGGAGATGTGGCCGACCACAAATCCATGACTGCCCCCGGAGAAGCGTCCGTCGGTTATCAGCGCTACCGCGGCACCAAGTCCTTTACCCATAATGGCCCCGGTCGGGCTCAGCATCTCTCGCATGCCAGGGGCACCTTTCGGCCCTTCGTACCGAATGACGACCACATCGCCTTTTCCGACCTCGTCATTGAGTATCGCCTGCAGAGCCGTCTCTTCGGAATGAAAAACTTTGGCCGGACCTTCGAACCGCAATCCTTCCTTGCCAGTAATTTTGGCAACGGCGCCCTCGGGCGCAACGTTGCCATACAGGATTGAGAGATGACTATCAGCCTTGATGGGGTTGTCAAAATCGCGAATAACGTCCTGTCCCGGCGCATAGTCCACGACGTCGGCCAGATTTTCAGCGAGCGTCTTCCCGGTCACGGTCATGCAGTCCCCGTGCAGCAACTGCCGATCCAGCATTCGCTTCATCAATGGCTGAATTCCGCCGATCGCAATAAGCTCCGACATCAGGTATTTACCGCTCGGCTTGAGGTCGGCAAGGACAGGCGTCCTCGATCCTATCCGGGTGAAGTCGTCGAGGGTCAGCGGTACCCCGGCTTCGCGCGCCATCGCGATCAAATGCAACACCGCGTTGGTGGAGCCGCCCAGAGCAATTACCACCGCTATCGCATTCTCGAATGCTTTTCGAGTCATAATGTCGAGAGGCTTGATGTCGTTCTTCAGCAGGTACAGGACGGCTTCGCCGGCACGCCGGCAATCGTCCACTTTCTGGTCGGATACCGCTTCCTGTGCAGAACTGTTACCAAGGCTCATTCCAAGCGCTTCGATAGCTGAGGCCATCGTATTGGCCGTGTACATGCCACCACAGGCTCCGGGCCCCGGGATTGCCGTTCGCTCGACTTCCAGCAACTCGGAGTCACTGATCTTGCCACTCGAATGCGCACCGACAGCCTCGAAGACCGAAACGATGTCCCGACGCTTGGCTCCCGGCTTGATCGTTCCGCCATACACGAAAACCGCTGGCCGATTCAGACGCGCCATTGCCATGACGCACCCCGGCATGTTCTTGTCGCATCCCCCGATCGCTACGAGACCATCGAATCCCTCAGCACCGACGACCGCCTCAATGGAGTCTGCAATAATTTCCCTCGACACCAATGAGTAACGCATGCCTGGGGTTCCCATTGAAATGCCGTCCGAAACACTGATTGTGTTGAAGACGACAGCCTTGGCACCCGCGCTATTTGCTCCCTGCGCAGCTTCTTCAGCGAGCTGATTGATATGCATATTGCAGGGTGTCGTCATCGCCCACGTCGAGGCAATTCCGATCTGCGGACGAGCAAAATCATCCTCGCTGAAACCGACTGCCCGCAGCATGGCGCGGCTGGGGGCCTGTTCATCGCCATCAACAACGACGCGGGAATAGCGTCGCAGTTCTTTGTCTTTCATTGTTTAAGCCTCGCGTAATCGCGTCCGGGTGAGCGGGGATCTTCCTCAAGTCCGACAGTCTAGCAATGATTGGGGATATCGCGAAGCGGTGGGCTTTAACGATCGGTATAACTAGGTGTCGTCATCACGAATCAGGACAGCAGTGCGAAAGAAAACGTCACCGCTGATCTCGGAATCGGTACTGATCAACTCGACGCTAAAGGCCTCATTGCTTTCAAACGCCGAGTCCTGTACCAGCGGAATCAGAAGCCGCGCAGATCGCTGCCCAGGGCCAAATTCGACGGTATAGTTGCCCGGCGCAAAGTAATCCTCGCCCTGGGTC
The DNA here is from genome assembly GCA_041574375.1 of Woeseiaceae bacterium. Taxonomy (GTDB): domain Bacteria; phylum Pseudomonadota; class Gammaproteobacteria; order Steroidobacterales; family Woeseiaceae; genus UBA1847. Next base: position 746 of record JBFFOS010000151.1, on the reverse strand, counting down.
GCAGTGATATCGCGCAGCACGTAGGCGATGACCAATGCCGTGTCATCGGGATTGAAGCGAATAATATCTATTTGTACGGCCGGATCCTGCTCTCGCACAGATACCTGGCTCGATGCGAAGCCTACCGTATTCGGTGGCAGCGTTGCCTCGAATGCGCGCTGATCATCATCCTCGAGAACAACATTGAGAATAGCCAGTTCTGACGCCGCGCTGTCGGCTTCGCGTATTCGTAGCGTCGACTGCTGATCCGGTTCTCGGACTGGATCATTCGCCATCACGAGCGCAATACGGGCACGGTCCTGACCCACCGGAAATTCAACAAAGCCGTTATCCGAAAAAGAATACTGACCGGCAACCCAGGGCGAACGGTTACCGCTGAAGCCAACTTCTTCCAGCTTCAGCGTCAACGGAAAATCAACTTCGCTGCGCACGAGGTCGACCACGAACGGGCGGCCATCTTCGCGGAGCCGGACCTCCGCCGTTTCGATGGAAGCTCCCCGCGTCGCCAGCCGGACCTCGGCATCCGGGGGTGGCAACGTCGAAAAATCAATCAGCGGCTGCACGAAGTCAGCTGGATTTTCGATGGCCACTTCGGCAGCAACTTCTTCAAAGTCAATACCCGTGGCTTCTTCTGTCGGCTCCGTCCCGATAGAAGGGCCGGCCTCCGCATTGCCGGTCTCGATAATCCCGTCAGCTTCAATAACCCCATCAGCTTCGATGATCTCATCAGCTTCGATGATCTCATC
>JBFFOS010000150.1:0-6179 GCA_041574375.1 Woeseiaceae bacterium | reverse complement strand
TTTTGCGGCTGGCGGTATCGTCGAGGCAGTTGCGAACGGGCGCACGGGCCTCCTGGTCGAGCCGGAAGATACGGATGCGCTCGGGTCGGCCATCGCGCGGCTCATCGATGATCCCAACCTGGCGGCGATGCTCGGCGCTGCAGGTAGAGAGCGGATGCAAAACGAGTTCTCCATCGCTACGATGGCGGACAGGCACGTTGACCTTTACGAGTCGGTACTGAATGGCTGATTACGAATCCCTGCAAAAACTCTCTGAAGCCGTTGTCGTGGAGTTGACCAAAGCCGGCAAGGCAGTCTCGACGGCCGAGTCCTGCACGGGCGGCTGGGTGGCAAAGTCGATCACCGATATTCCTGGCAGTTCTGCCGTTTTTCAGTACGGCATCGTGAGTTACTCGAACGGCGCGAAGGAATCCATTCTCGGTGTGAAGAACGAAACGCTCGAGGTGCATGGCGCGGTGAGCAAGCCCGTTGTCGAGGAAATGGCAAAGGGTGTATTGCACCTGAGTGGCGCCGACATCGCTGTCGCGGTGAGTGGCGTTGCCGGGCCCGATGGGGGTACGGATGAAAAACCCGTCGGCACGGTCTGGTTTGCCTGGGCCGTTCGTGATGGCGCCAAAGAGCGGGTCGATACACATTGCGCCAACTTCAAGGGTGATCGGGATCTCGTCCGCGAGCTGACTGTTGCGCACGCACTGCAAGGCGTCCGGGAGCGTATCGAGTCTTGAATACCAAGCGACTGTTTTTTGCGCTGTGGCCGGATCATCGGCAACGTGAGCGACTCCGCGATGTCGTCAACTCGGTGGTAAAGACGGTCGAGGGGCAGCCCGTCGATCGTCGCAACTGGCATATAACGCTGGTGTTCATCGGCGCGTTTCCAGAGCATCGTGTTCCCTTTCTACTCGAGCGCGCGGCGGAGATTCGGGTCGAGCCGTTTCGGTTGAACTTTGATCGCCTCGAATACTGGCCGCGGCCGAGGGTTGCCAGCCTGACTGCTGCAACGGTGCCGCCCGAGCTGCTGGCGCTCGTTGATGCCCTGAACGACGTGTTGCTCGACGCCGGTATCGAGCCGGAAGAGCGCGTTTACCGCCCGCACATTACGGTCGTGCGCGGTGCACGCGCATTCGCCACAGAGCGACTGGCGCAACGGACGAGCAGCGAGTGGTCGAGCTTTGAACTTATGGAGTCGCTATCCGGCCCGGGCGGGGTGAGCTACGTACCGCTGAAACAATAGCTTAAGGCCTCTTTCGAGAATCTGCACAAATCGCCCCGATTTGGCCCTCCCGAAAGCTACTATTGACGCGGCCTTCATGAAATAATACTGTGCAAATCCACAGTATCTACGAATTCCGCCTCCAGGCGGCTCAAACGGACCAAAAATAATGGATGAAAATCGCAAGAAAGCACTCGCGCAGGCCCTCGGCCAGATCGAAAAGCAGTTCGGCAAGGGATCGGTCATGCGTATGGGAGACGGCGGCGTCGTCAGGGATATAGAGGCTATTTCGACGGGTTCGATCGGGCTGGACGTCGCGCTGGGTATCGGTGGCTTGCCGAGAGGCCGCGTCGTGGAGATCTACGGTCCGGAGTCGTCGGGTAAGACGACGCTCACATTGCAGGTCATTGCCCAGGCGCAAAAGCTGGGCGGCACGGCCGCGTTCGTGGACGCCGAGCACGCGCTCGATCCGTCCTATGCCGCGAAACTCGGTGTCGACGTAGACGAACTCCTCGTCTCGCAGCCAGATACCGGCGAACAGGCGCTCGAGATTACGGACATGCTGGTGCGTTCCGGCGCGGTCGATATCGTTATTGTTGACTCGGTTGCAGCGCTTACACCAAAGGCAGAAATCGAAGGTGAGATGGGCGATTCACATATGGGCCTGCAGGCCCGGCTGATGTCGCAGGCGCTCAGGAAACTCACCGCCAATATTCAGCGCTCCAACACGATGGTTGTTTTCATCAACCAGATTCGCATGAAGATTGGTGTGATGTTTGGCAGTCCCGAGACAACGACGGGCGGTAACGCGCTCAAGTTCTACTCTTCAGTACGCCTGGATATCCGCCGTATCGGCGCCATCAAGAAAGGCGACGAGGTCATCGGCAACCAGACGCGCGTCAAGGTCGTCAAGAACAAGGTTTCGCCGCCATTCAAACAGGCCGAGTTCGAGATTCTCTATGGCGAAGGCATTTCGCGCCATGGCGAGATCATCGATCTCGGGGTGCAGCACGGCATCGTCGACAAAGCGGGTTCGTGGTATAGCTACGGTGATGACCGCATCGGCCAGGGCAAGGAAAACGTTCGCGAGTTCCTGCGAAACAATCCGGAGATGGCCGAGGAGATCGAAGGCAAGATTCGTTCGAAACTGCTGCCGAGCAAGGCCGACGTCATCGACATCGCTGGCGGCGACGCCGATGAGGCTGCAGAAGCCTGACTGTAGGAGGCCGCCCCAGCGGCCGATGTCGCGCGCAAGGCCCGCTCCAACGTGTCCGAACTACACGAAGAAATCAGCGATCTTCTCTCCGATGAGGGGGAAGATCGTTTTTCGTCTCCCCTTGAAGCGCGGAAAAAAGCCATGGACTTTCTGGCACGCCGCGAATACGGCCAGACCGAGCTGATCAGGAAGCTGGCTGACAAAGGCTTCGACCGCGATGTTGCAGAACAGGCGGTCGCTCAACTTACCGCCGACGGCCTGCAGAGCGATCAACGGTTCGCCGATAGCTTCGTTCAATCCCGCATCAACCAGGGCAAGGGTCCGGTGCGCATTCGCTTGGACCTCACGCAGCGCGGCATTGCCGACTCGACTGTCGAGATTGCTCTCGAGGAAGCCGCGCCGGATTGGTATGCCCTGGCCCGGGAACAGCGCATTAAAAAATTCGGTGAGGTCGTGCCCGCCGACTTCAAGGAAAAAGCCCGCCAGATGCGGTTTCTCCAGTACCGGGGTTTTGAGCAAGACCATATTCAATCGGCGTTTTAGCCGTTACCATACGCCCCATGAAAACCATGACGAGCAATGAGCTCCGCCAGGCATTCCTGGATTTTTTTCACGACCACGGCCATGAGGTAGTGGCGAGTTCTCCGCTCGTGCCCGGGAATGACCCAACACTTTTGTTTACGAACGCCGGCATGGTTCAGTTCAAGGATGTCTTCACGGGCGATGACAAGCGCTCGTACAAGACCGCTGTCAGCTCACAACGCTGTGTGCGTGCGGGCGGCAAACATAACGACCTCGAGAATGTTGGCTACACGGCTCGCCATCACACGTTCTTTGAAATGCTTGGTAATTTCAGCTTCGGTGACTACTTCAAGCGCGAGGCTATCCAGTACGCCTGGGATTTCCTGACCAAGACGCTGGAACTTCCAGAAGAGCGACTGTGGGTGACGGTCTTCCGTGAGGATGATGAAGCTGCCGACATCTGGCTCAATGAAATGAAGGTCAGCCCCGAGCGATTCGCCCGCATGGGCGAGAAGGACAACTTCTGGGCCATGGGCGACACCGGTCCTTGTGGCCCGTGCAGCGAGATATTTTTTGATCATGGCCCCGATGTCCCGGGCGGACCGCCGGGATCGCCTGATGAGGACGGCGATCGCTATGTGGAGGTCTGGAACCTCGTGTTCATGCAGTTCGATCGAGCCGCAGACGGCACGATGACACCACTGCCGGCGCCATCGGTCGATACCGGCATGGGGCTGGAACGTATCGCTGCTGTCATGCAGGGCGTGCACAGCAACTACCAGATTGATCTGTTCGCACATGTTATCCAGGCGGCGGCCGATGTGCTCGGCGTCAGGAATGACGGGCAGAGTTCCCTCAACGTCATTGCCGATCACATTCGTGCCTGTTCCTTCCTGATTGTCGATGGTGTGTTGCCGGGCAACGAAGGCCGTGGGTATGTGCTTCGTCGTATCGTTCGGCGCGCCGTTCGTCATGGCAAAAAACTCGGTATGGATGACCTGTTTTTCCACAAGCTCGTCGCACCGCTCGTGCAGGAAATGGGCGAGGCCTATCCGGAACTCGCCAAGGCGCAGGCGCATGTCGAGAAAGTACTCGCAAAAGAAGAAGCGCGCTTCGCCGAGACGCTCGACCAGGGCATGGAGATTCTCGAGGCCGCCATTGCGAATCTTGACGGCAAGCAGTTGCCCGGTGACGTCGTGTTCAAGCTTTACGACACCTATGGTTTCCCGGTGGATCTCACGGCTGACATAGCACGTGAGCGCGGTCTCGAAGTCGATCAGCAAGGCTTTGAGGCAGCCATGGAAGGGCAGCGCGAGCGCGCCCGTGCCGCCAGTAAATTCAGTGTCGCGGGTGGCGATGGGCTGAAGACCGATGCAAAAACGGAATTCCTCGGCTACGCGGGCACCGAAGCGTCCTGCGAAATCATCGCCCTGTTTCAAGATGGCAGGGCCGTCGACGAATTGGCGACCGGCGATGATGGCGCCGTGATTCTTGCATCCACACCTTTCTATGCGGAGTCCGGTGGCCAGATCGGTGACACGGGGATCCTCGTCGATGAGGGCAAGCTGTTTCGTGTCGACGACACGCAGAAAAGCGGCGATGCCAACGTGCAGTTTGGAACGGTAGAGCAGGGCACACTCAACGTCGGCGACAAGATCGAGGCCGTCGTCGATGCCGATCGACGCCAGGCCATCCGGCTGAATCACACGGCGACGCACCTCATGCACGCTGCACTGCGGCAGGTTCTGGGTGACCACGTGGCGCAGAAGGGATCACTGGTAGCACCGGATCGGCTGCGCTTCGACTTCTCGCATTATGAAGGCGTGACGGCCGAGCAGTTGCAGGAAATCGAGGATCTCGTGAATGACGAGATTCGCAGAAATGTTGCGGCTGAGACAAAGCTCATGACGTACGACGATGCAATCGAGTCAGGCGCAGTGGCGCTCTTCGGCGAGAAATACGGTGACAAGGTTCGCGTACTTAGCCTGGGTGATTTTTCGGTTGAGCTGTGCGGAGGCACACACGTCGATCGAACAGGTGACATAGGCGTCTTCAAGATTACGCACGAAGGCGGTGTCGCCTCGGGTGTTCGTCGCATCGAGGCCATGACGGGCGCGGGTGCGCTCGAGTGGATCGATACAAACCAGCGTGCGCTCAGTGAACTTGCCGGGATGCTTCGCAGCACGCCGGACCAGGCGGCGGCCAAGGTTGAGCAGTTGCTGAAGCAAAACAAAGAACTCGAGAAGAAGCTGGCGACTGCGAAGCATGCGTTGATAACGGGCCAGGGGTCTGATCAGGACGACAATGTACGGGAAATCGCCGGCATCAAGGTACTCGTTTCGCGCTTGGATGGTGTCGATGCCAAGTCAATGCGTGATGCGGTCGATCGTGCCAAGGACAAGCTGCAGAATGCCATAGTGGTATTTGCTTCGGTCGACGATGGAAAGGTACGCCTCGCAGCTGGCGTGACCAAGAACAACATCGACAAAATCAAGGCTGGGGACCTGATAAAACCGGTGGCCGAGCAAGTCGGCGGCAAAGGTGGTGGCCGTCCGGACTTCGCCCAGGCGGGTGGTAACGACCCGTCGAAACTGGACTCTGCGCTCAAATCGGTGCCCGGCTGGATCGCGGACAAGCTGTCCTGAGTGAGTTGCGTAACCACCAGGATGCGACAATATGTCGTGAAATGGGCATCCTGGGGAAAAATCGGCTAGTATTACAACAGTTTAAGGAAGTACGACGCGTAATAAGAACGGGGCAGGAGCCCCGCCAGGCAGGAGTAGGAAGCGATGCTGATTCTAACGCGACGCGCTGGAGAGACGGTAATGATCGGGAGCGATATCACGATCACCGTCTTGGGGGTCAAGGGAAATCAGGTCCGGATAGGGATCAATGCACCCAAAGACGTCGCAGTGCACCGGGAAGAAATCTACGAGCGAATTCAGAGCGAGAAAGCCTCCGAAGGGAACGCCGAGCCTGAATAGTGCGATCGGTCGCGAAAAGCGCTTTACCACGACAATCGTGGTCAGTAAGATGTGCGGCCCCAGTCGGTAGAGGTGCGCCGGTGGAATGTCTTCGGCTGGTCCCGATTGACCTTTAGTTCGGTGTACGGAAGAACTTCAGGGCACGCAATTCGGAGAGATGGCTGAGTGGTCGAAAGCGCTCCCCTGCTAAGGGAGTAAGGGTTAAAAGCCCTTCGAGGGTTCGAATCCCTCTCTCTCCGCCACCAAA
>JBFFOS010000149.1:0-6260 GCA_041574375.1 Woeseiaceae bacterium | reverse complement strand
TAAATCGGAACGCGTACCTCGTTACCACTGCGCCCGGCACTCCCGATCTCGGGCGTCAGCATGCCAGACTTGCGCGCATCACTGAGCGGGAACGAAATGTACGGCAAGTAGATGATCGGTACATTCTTGAAACGCAGTTTCATGCCCCTGGCTACGCCGGTGCCTTCGGCCGTGTCGAACACGATCGACTTACCCTGCAACAGCCAATCCTCGGCGTCGGGCGGACAGGTCGTGTACTCGACGCCGCCCAGCGACAATGTTCCGTCCTGGTTGATTTCGAGATCCTCGGCCGCGCCGCGCGAATTACTTTCCGCCAATGAGAATTCAGCGCCCTCGAAACGAATACGTCCCAGCTCATAACCGAACTCGGCCGATCGGCTCAGAATCTCTGTACGGGGATCTTCGTAGCGCACGCCGCCACCGAGGAACAGGGCCCGTTGCTCTGGATCGTAGTATGCGAACTCCGCGCCGGCGATCTTGTCGTCACGACGAAGCAAAACGCCGCCGCTCATGCTGGCGGTCGGATTGGGGCCAAGCTGGGCCTCAAATTTTCCAGCTTCGAGCTGAATGGTGTCCGGGTTATCCAGCACGATTTCCCGCAGTGGCGAGTCGACGGCCAGCCCGCGGCCCAACGACGTACGGCATGACGATTCGTCTGCACCAAATGCAGGTGTCAGGGCCAGCAGCGAGCAGGCAAGAATGAACGGTTTCGCGGACAATTGAGTGGTTGGGTCAGCTCTGGGCCATGGCTTGCAAAAACAGGATGTTATCAAGCATTGGTATTTGTTACCTTCGCATAGTTTTTGAGGTGCTTCAACGCGTTACGGAGAGCGAAGATCGAGCAATCAATGAACCCGGACGATACCCGCCTGGCCGAGCTGCGGGCCTGGGCTGATGGTATCGAGGCCGTGGCAGGCAGCGAGCCCACGCCAGCGTCCGCTGATGCGAGCTTCCGCCGCTACTTTCGATTGCAGTCGGGCACAAAGAGTTTCATCGCGATGGATGCACCACCGGACCGCGAAGACAGCCTGCCGTTCGTGCGTATTGCCGGCTATCTCGAAGTCATGCAACTGAACGCACCACGCATCATCGAAGCGAATCTCGACGACGGTTTTCTTTTGCTGAGTGATCTCGGCACGCGACAGTATCTCGATGTACTCAAGGCCGACCCATCCCTGGCGAGTGGCCTGTACAGCGATGCGTTGACAGCGCTGGTGAAAATGCAGCGGCGCGGTGCGGCTTACCAGTCACTGCTGCCGCCCTATGATGAGGCGTTACTGCGCTTCGAGTTGTCGCTGTTTCATGACTGGTTGTGCGGCACGCACCTCGGCATGACGTTCAGTGACCGCGAAGAGCGGGCCTGGCAACGATGTTGCGACTTACTCGTGATGAACGCGCTCGACCAACCACAGGTCTTCGTGCATCGTGACTACCACTCGCGCAACCTCATGCTCACCGACGAACAAAATCCGGGGATACTCGATTTTCAGGATGCCGTTGAAGGACCGCTTACCTACGACCTGGTGTCATTACTCAAGGATGCCTACCTGCGTTGGCCGGCCGAGCAGGTGTGGCAATGGGCACTCGATTTCTACAATGGGATCGAAGCAGGGGTTCGCGAGCGCGTCGATGAGGATCAATTCCGGCGTTACTTTGAATTGATGGGCGTGCAGCGACACGTGAAGGTCGCCGGGATCTTTGCGCGACTTAATCACCGCGATGGCAAGCCGGGTTATCTTGCCGATATTCCCCGCACCTTGTCGTACATCGTTGACGTGGCACCGCGTTACGCGGAGCTTGGATTTCTCGTGAACCTGATTGAGGAGCGAGTACTTCCAGGCCTGGGCGTAGCCCAGTGAGAGCGATGCTTCTTGCGGCCGGGCGCGGTGAGCGATTGCGACCGTTGACTGATGATGTTCCCAAGTCACTGGTCGAGGTCCGCGGGAAGAGCTTGCTCGAACGGCACCTCGAGAACGTGAGTTCTTCAGGAATAAAGACGGTTGTGATCAACCTTGGCTGGTTGGGTGACAGGATTGTCGAGCGCATCGGTTCGGGTGCGCGCTACGGACTTGAGGTGCTGTACAGCCAGGAGGGCGACAACATTCTCGAAACGGGGGGCGGCATTCACAAGGCACTGCCATTGCTGGGCAACGAGCCATTCCTCGTCGTCAATGCCGATATCTACACGGATATGCCGGTTCCTGGTGTGACGCTCGCCGACGAGTGCCTGGGACATCTCGTCATGGTGCCGACGCCCGATTATCGAGACCATGGAGACTTCGATCTCGTCGACGGGCTGGTGCGCAATGCGAAAAAACCGGCGTACACCTTCAGTGGTGTTGCGATCTATCGCCCGGAATTCTTTGCTGACTGCGAGGCAGGTCGTTTCCCGCTGGCGCCGATGCTGCGCGAAGCGGCCGATGGCGGGCGGCTATCGGGCTCGCTTTACGAAGGACTTTGGGCGGATATCGGTACGCCGGAGCGGTTGGCGGCGCTCGGCCAGGGTGATTAGTTGTGATTTCCCAGCAGCTTGGTCACTGGGAATTCCCCGCTGACGCTCACTAACAGGCACGGACGAAGCCGGGGCGGGACAGGCAGCCGAACACGCCTCGCGTGTTCCGTCCTCGCCACGTATTTTTGTCGAACTGCCAGCTCGGCTATGGATTCGGCTACCTGTCCCGCCCCGTCTTGATCACGGCATGGGGTCGGCGCACGAACCTGTGATGCGCCTGAAGGAGCGCAGTGGACAACATACCCGAATCTATAGCCGCAGGCGTGTGAGGGTGTGTTGTCCGCTGCGCTCCGTTTGCCGTGTATCAGTTGGTCCACACACGATGTGACCAACCTACCGAGAGGTTACAACTAGTCGGCCTTGATGCCCAGGTGCCGCAGCAAGAACGGCAGCAGTTTCTCAGCAGCGTCTTCGAGGCTCAGCTCAATCCCGAGTCGTTTCAGGTCCGTCATTTCCAGTTCCTCGTAACCGCAGGGGTTGATGCGTGAGAATGGCTCGAGGTCACCATCGACATTGAGTGCCATGCCATGGAAACTCGCACCGCGACGAATCCTGAGCCCCACGCTCGCGAGCTTGTTGCCTTCGACATAAACGCCCGGTGCATCAGCACGCGCAGCCGCGTTGACGTCATATGTCGCGGCGAGATCGACGACGCTTTGTTCGAGAGCGGTCACGAGTTTGCGAACACCAATGTTCGCTCGGCGCATGTCAATCAACGGGTAGACCATCAGGATGCCGGGGCCGTGGTAGGTCACCTGGCCGCCGCGATCAACTTGCACAACGGGAATATCACCTGGCGCCAGCAAGTGTTCCTTCGCCGCGTTCAGGCCCAGCGTAAAAACAGGCGGGTGTTCGCAAAACCAGATTTCGTCAGGTGTCGAGTCGTCCCGCTCATCCGTGAATTTCTGCATTGACCGCCACAGTGGAACGTAGTCCCGGTGGCCAAGGAAGGTGGTCTTCACAGCGCCATCAGGACGTCTTCATGATCGGTAACGTCGTGGTAGATCGCATCGAGCTGTTGTTGGCTTGTCGCCGTGATCGTGACGGTGATCGATACGAAATTGCCTTTCCGGCTCTGCGCCTGTCTTACGGCATCATCCGCGACCTTGCCTGCATGCTTCTCCACGAGCGCACGCGCCGTCGACCGGAACTCCGGCGTGTCGCGCCCCATCATCTTGATCGGAAACTCGCAGGGAAACTCGATTGCAGATTCTTCGGCCATGGCTATTCGAACCAGAGGCTGACGCTGTCCCGGGTTTGTTGCCAGAACGAACCCTCCGGGTTGTCATCGAGCGCACGCAATGGCGTCTTCAACAATTCATCTGCGCCAAGGCTGACCCTTAGTTCTGCGACGGGTTGCCCGGTGGCAACCGGTGCCTCGACAATTGCAGGAATGTCGAGCGTCGACTCGAGTTGATCGTAAGTGCCGCGGCGCACGGTAATGTAAAGATCCTCGAGCACACCGAGTCGCGATGTTTCATTCGCGGACTTCCAGATGCGGGCCGTCGTGATTTCTTCACCGGCTTTGAACAGCAGGCGTGTTTCGAAAAAGCGGAAACCGTAGTTCAAAAGAGCCTGGCTTCCGTCCGTGCGCGCTTTGGTGCTGGATGTGCCGAGTACGGCGGCAATTATGCGCATGCCGTCGCGTTCCGCGGAGGAGACGAGGCAGTAACCGGCGTCTTCCGTGTGACCGGTCTTGAGACCATCAACCGACGGGTCGCGCCACAGCAGAGAGTTGCGATTGCTTTGCTTGATGTCGTTGAACGTGAATTCCTTGACCGCATGCCATGCGTAGTAATCCGGAAACTCCTCGATCATGGCTCGAGCCAGTGTCGACAGATCGCGCGCGGTAGTGACATGGCCTTCGGCCGGCATTCCGGTCGCGTTCAGGAAATGTGATGACAACATGCCGAGGTTCGCGGCGTACTGATTCATCATCTCGGCGAAAACGGCCTCGGTACCCGCAATGTGCTCGGCCAATGCCACGCTGGCATCGTTACCCGATTGCACGATCATGCCAAGCAGCAGGTCCTTGATTGTGACACGCTTGCCAACCTCCACGAACATCCGGGAACCGGGCATACGCCACGCCTTTTCCGAAATAGTTACCTCATCCTCGAGTCGAATCTGGCCCTGCTCCAGGGCGGTGAAGACGACGTACGTGGTCATGATCTTAGTCAGGCTCGCGGGCGCCAGCGGCGTGTCCGGGTCGAGCGACGCCAGTTCCTGCCCGGTTTGGGCGTCGATGACGAGGTAACTCTTCGCGCCGATGATCGGCGGTGCCGGGGCGGGCATAGCAGACTGGGCGAACGCGCTTGTTGCGAAGCAGAGAGTCAGGACGGCGAGGGCGCTGGACAAACGTATGGACATGGTGCCTCTTGGTAAGGTGGTGGCTTGAGTTTGGCCGCGTATTGTACGCGGCTAATCGGTAATAAGGTACGGATCGGCGATGCCGATGTTTTCGAGTTCCTCTACGAGAACATCGTATTGCACGACATCGGCCACCGGGCCGATGCGGACGCGATACAGCACGCGATCAGTCGAGCGCTCCTCGTGGATAAATGCGCTGTCGATTTTCGCGAGCGACAGGGCCTCGAGGCGGCGCTCGGCATTGCTACGATCCCCGAAAGCGCCAACCTGAACGTAAACATTGTTATTGGTCGCCGGGGCAGTCATAGCGGCCGGCTCTGCCGACGGTGCCGACGTAGTGCTGATGCGGGTTGGCCGGTCTCCCTGCGGCTGCTCGAAATTGATCGCGGTGACTTCGACGAGGCTCGTGCCATCGGTGATCATGTCGAGCTTCAGCGCGGCCGAGTAGGACAGGTCGATGATTCGGTTGTGCACGAACGGTCCGCGGTCATTGACGCGGACGACGATGGACTTGTTATTGCGCAAGTTGCGAACGTGCACGTAGGTGGGAAGAGGCAGTGTCTTGTGCGCCGCCGTCATCGCATACATGTCGTAGATTTCGCGATTCGACGTCAGATTGCCGTGAAACTTATTGCCGTACCAGGATGCAACGCCGCGCTCGCGGTAACCGTCGGCCGACGGCATGACCGTGTACCGTTTGCCGAGTACTTCGTACACAGGTCCATTACCGTACTTACTTCGCGGTTCGGGGCGCGGTACCGCATCACCGGGAAGATCAGGGATGCGGGTGCTTCCTGACGGCGGGCCGTCACCTTTGATCTTATTGCCGCCGCAGGCAGCAATGGCCAGGCAGCCAATGGCCAGCAGCGGCAGCCTAGCCCGCATTCGCGGCAACCCTCGCGGCGATTTCCTGGCCGAGCTGGTAAGCGGCCAGTGCGTACATGACGCTGCGGTTGTATTTGGTAATCACAAAGAAGTTGTTAAAGCCCACCCAGTGCTCGGTTCCGTCGTCGCCTTCATAGGTAAGCAACGCTGCTTTGTTATCCGCGCCAAGCATTGTGGCAAATACGACACCCTTCTTGCTCAGCGATTCGATCGTGTCAGTCGGTTTGAGCGTGTTGCTGGGTTCGGGTACAGGCCCGTCCCATCGGCCGCTCAATGTTGCTTTTGACGTTACTTCCTCATCGGAGCGCCAGCCATGCTCAACGAAGTAGTTGGCGACACTGCCGGCCACGTCGGTCCAGTCATTCCAGATATCGCGTTTGCCATCGCCGGTCGCATCGACCGCATACGCGCGAAAACTCGACGGCATGAACTGCGGTCGGCCCATCGCGCCGGCGTACGAGCCCAGCGGTACCGTGGCGTCGAGTTCTTCCTC
>JBFFOS010000148.1:0-6385 GCA_041574375.1 Woeseiaceae bacterium | reverse complement strand
ACGCTGGCTGGAGCGGGAGTGCCGGTGACACTTCCCGCACCTGCTGGCATGTATGCGGATGACATCGTCAACCAGGATCACGATGGCTATGCCGTCTTTGGCCAGATCGACTGGGCGCTAAGCGATCAGTTCATCGCGACACTGGGTGTCCGGTATACCGACGAGACAAAGAAGATCAACACGGTTTACACGCAGACCCATAATGCCGGTGAGCCGAATTTTGCCGCCATTATCGGGTATCTCCTGGGCGTGCCTGGCATCGGCCCCGAAGTTCTCATCCCCGTAACGGCAGATGCTGGCTGGGGCGCATACCAGTACGCGCCGTTTTCGCCACGCGACAATGTGAACGAAAAACTCGAAGACGACCAGGTAACCGGTACCGCGAAACTGACGTGGTACCCGGTCGATGGCCAGATGGTCTACGCTTCCTACTCCACCGGCTTCAAATCGGGCGGCACGAATGCCGACCGTATCTGGGATAACCGGCCGCAGACCTTCGCCGCGGAAACCTCAGAGTCGATAGAAGTCGGTTACAAAGGTGACATTGGCGAGCGCATGCGCTTGAGCCTTGCCCTGTACCAGACCGACTACGACGATTTCCAGGCACAGTCGTTTGCCGGTACCGGCTTCTACCTGCAGAACGCAGGCAAGATCGAGACACAAGGTGCCGAAGTTGAGTTCCTCTGGCAGGTCCTCGACCACACGACATTATCCGGCTTCTATGCACGCAACGAGGGCGACTACGTGTCGTTCGAGGAAGGTGTGTGTTGGGACGCGTGGTCATTCCATATGCAAATGGATGACCCTGGTCTGATTCCGCCAGGCGAGGGACAGCAAGCTGATGAGATGCCGTGCAACCGCACCGGAGGTAAGATTTCCGCCAATCCGGAGGACCGCTACATGGTTGGCCTGACACAGACCTTCCCGGTCGGTGCCGGCGAGATATTCTTCCGGGCTGAGTACAACTGGGCGTCCGAGTTCTTCACAGACGGTGACCTGGATCCGCTAACCGAGGCCGATGAAATCGGACTCCTGAATCTTCGCCTCGGAATGAACTTCGACAGGGCCAACGCTTCGGTTACCCTCTGGGGCCGCAACGTAACGGATGAACGCTACTACACGACTTCATTTGATGCGCCCTTGCAGCTTGGTCGCATGAACTCGTATCCGAACGAGCCTTCCACCTACGGTATTACATTCAACAAGAAGTGGGAGTAATACCTGCAAGAACAAAGGGCGGCAGGTTTTCCTGCCGCCCTTTTTTTGTCAGGGACGACATTATGCCGCGGAGCACAGGGATGTGCGGGAGCGGCGCTTTGACTCTGCGATTTGGAGCACCGCATGACTGACACAAAGCTCAAGGTCGGCCTCGCGCAGACAGCCCCCGTGTGGCTGGAAAGAGAAGCGACGATCGGCAAGGTCGTTGCCTGGATCGACGATGCGGCGGGAAAAGGCTGCGATCTTGTGGCGTTTGGTGAAGCCCTCGTGCCGGGCTACCCCTTCTGGGTCGAGCGAACCGAGGGAGCGAAATTCGAATCCGACTTGCAGAAGTCCCTCTTCGCACATTACGTGAGCCAGGGAGTCTGTATCGAAGACGGCGACCTCGACCCGGTCTGCAAAGCAGCGAGCGATAACAGCATAGCGGTCTACGTCGGCATCATGGAGCGCGCTGCCAATCGTGGTGGCCACAGTCTGTATTGCTCCATGGTCTACATCGACAGAAACGGAGCTGTCGGTTCCGTACACCGTAAGCTCATGCCAACGCATGAAGAGCGGCTGGTATGGGCAATTGGCGATGGCAATGGTCTGCGCACGCACAAGCTCGGCTCGTTCACGGTCGGTGGCCTCAACTGCTGGGAGAACTGGCTGCCATTACCTCGCGCGGCGTTGTATGCGCAGGGCGAAGACCTGCATGTCGCAATATGGCCCGGCAATGCGAGAAACACCGAGGACATCACGCGCTTTATCGCGCGCGAGAGCCGCTCGTACGTAGTATCTGTTTCAGGCTTGATGCGCAAAAGCGACATCGACTCCTCACTGCCCCATTCTGATCTGCTGATCGCCTCCGCTGACGATGTCATGGCAAACGGGGGCTCCTGCGTTGCCGGACCCGATGGGGAATGGATACTCGAACCCGTGACCGATTCAGAAACGCTGAGCATCGTCGAGATCGACCATACGCGTGTGCTCGAGGAGCGACATAGCCTCGATGTCGTTGGACACTACTCAAGGCCAGACGTCACGCGGCTCGTCGTCAACCGCAAACGGCAGACAACAGCCGAGTTCGACGACTAGACGTGGTCTCTCAGTAGGTTGTTCATGTGGGGTATTTCGCCGATTACACTCCACCTAAGAGGACGAGGACGGACAGGCAGCCGAACACGCCTCGCGAGTTCCTTCCTCACCGCGTATTTCTATCCTATTGCCAGCTCGGCTATGGATTCGGCTACCTGTCCCTCCCCGTCCTGATCACGGCATGGAACCGGCGCAAGATCTCTTGATGCTCTCGAAAGGGTGCAGTGGACAACATTCCCGAATCTATAGCCGCAGGCGTGTGAGGGTGTGTTGTCCGCTGCGCCCCGTGTGCGGGGTGTCGGTGCGCTCATTTGCTGTAAACAACACGGCGGGTTTCCACGACTAGACAGCGACGTAGACGAGGTAGGCCCCGAACACGGCCGCAAGCAGGGCCGAGAACCGCAGCAGGCCGTCCGAGCGCGAAAGCCACCAGTCGACCAGCGTGTTCAGACGCCCCTGCCCCATCAGCAGAATACCCACGGCAGCGAATATCGCGATCACGGCCAGGATGCGCATGAACGGGGTGTGACGCAGATCTTCCGCCAGCCACCACAATAACCCGCCCATAACGACACGAATTGCGACAGCCATGACGAAACGCAATTGGCTGTCCATCCCGCCAATATACGAGCGGAAACGATCAGGCTGAACCAGGCCCACAATTCCGAGCAGGAAGATCGGCGCGCCGAACGCAGCGACAAGAAGGGTCATTCCGCTATTTCTTCGGCGTGCCCGGCCCGACAAGGAACCAGACGATCAAGCCGACAAGCGGGAAGATCGCTACAACGAGGATCCAGATCAATTTCTTGGTCTGATCTGCCGAACTATTCCAGATCTGGATGGCCGCGTAGATAACCAGGCAAAGATGGAGAATGCCCCAAATTCCGAGGTCGCCCATGGTTTTCTCCTTTTTCGCTATTATAGGTTGCGTAACAAGTCTTGGTTCTATTTAAGACGAAAGTCCACGAAAAGTCAGTAAATGGACAGGCCCTGGTCATACCTGACTCTGCTGCAAGCTGTACTGTAAGGCCATCAGAAACCGAACGCACAAGGCGATAAAAGATGAACGGGATTTACAACAACATTCTGGAGACAATCGGCAACACGCCGATCGTCAAGCTGAACAAGCTGGCACCGAAGGACGTCAACGTCTACGTCAAGATCGAGTCCTTCAACCCGATGGGCTCGGTCAAGGACAGGCTCGCCCTGTCAGTCATCGAAGCAGCAGAGAAAAACGGCACATTAAAGCCGGGGCAGACCGTCATCGAGGCTACGAGCGGGAACACTGGCATTGGACTGGCCATGGTCTGCGCACAAAAAGGCTACCCCCTCGTCGTTACGATGGCGGAGAGCTTCAGCGTCGAGCGCCGCCGCATGATGCGCTTCCTGGGCGCAAAAGTCGTGCTCACACCTGCGGAACTCAAGGGCAGCGGCATGGTAGCCAAAGCTGAAGAACTCGCCGAAAAGCACGACTGGTTCCTCGTGCGTCAGTTCGAAAACGAAGCCAATGCCGACGCGCATACGCGCACGACCGCCCCGGAAATTCTCGAGGCTTTCGTTGACCGCAAGCTCGACTATTGGGTGTCTGGTTTCGGCACAGGGGGTACGCTCAAAGGTGTGTCTCGGGTTCTCAAGGAAAGGAGCCCGGAAACCAGGGTTATCGTTTGTGAACCCGACAATGCGCAGATTCTGGGCAGCGGCATCCCGCAAGAACGACTCGATGACGGCTCGCCCAAGGAAAGCCACCCATTGTTTCGCCCGCACCTGATGCAGGGCTGGAGCCCGGATTTCATTCCCAAGCTCACCGAAGATGTGGTCAACGCAGAACATATTGACGAGATAATTCCTGTCGACGGCAATGACGCCTTGCGCCTGTCGCGGGCGCTTGCCCAGCAAGAAGGCATCTTCGTCGGCACCTCCGGGGGCGCAACCCTGGCGGGCGCCCTCGCAGTCGCGGAAAAAGCGGAGCCCGGCTCGAACATTCTCTGCATGCTGCCCGATACCGGCGAGCGCTACCTGAGCACGCCCCTGTTCGACGACATACCGGTTGAGATGACCGAGGAAGAACAGATCATCATGCGCTCAACGCCAAACTATCGCTTCGGTGCACCACCTCCGCCACCTGCGAAAGAACCGACGGAGGAATCACCGTCCGCGCCGCCCGCCGATGCTGTCGAATTTCTTGCGACTGTGACGCATGACAAGGACAACCCTGTTGTGCTCTTTGCGCTGGAATGGTGTGAGTTTTGCTGGTCCGTGCGCAAGATGTTCGCACACTATGAGATTCCCTATCACTCGGTGGACCTAGACTCGGTCGCCTACCAGGAGGGCAACAAGGGCGGCAACATTCGCAAAGCGATCGAAGCCGAAACAGGTCTCAAGACGATTCCGCAGATATATATCGGCGGCACGCATGTGGGTGGGGCAACCGATATATTCGACGCGGCAAAAGACGGCTCTTTGGCGAAGATGCTCGAGGACAATGGCGTGCAGTGGAACACGGCTGCCGATCAGGACCCGTATTCGTTTTTGCCGAAGTGGCTACATGCTCGCTAGTCGCAACGTCTCAGCAGGTTGTTCATGTGGGGTATTTAGCTGATAACACACCACCTATGAGGGCGAGGACGGACAGGTAGCCGAACACGCCTCGCGTGTTCCTTCCTCGCCACGTATTTCTATCGGATTGCCAGCTCGGCTATGGATTCGGCCACCTGTCCCTCCCCGCCCTGACCACAGCATGGGGCCGGCGCACGAACTCATGATGCGCTCGAGAAAGCGCCGTGGACAACATACCCGAATCTATATCCGCAGGCGTGTGAGGGTGTGTTGTCCACGGCGCCCCCTTGTGCGGAATATCGGTTGGCTCGCACCTGATGTGAACAACCTGCTGAGAGGTTTCAGCTAGTCGTTGAAGAAGTACATGCCGAGCGTCTCGGCAACGCAGGCCGGCTTGCGCTCACCCTCGACCTCGAGACGCGCTTCCGAAGTGAGGAGCAGTGCTCCGGCCCTGCGGCGCGCCTGCAGTACCTTGGCGCGTACCCGCAGTTTCGAACCCACAGGCACGGGCGCATAAAAGCGCACCTTGTTCAGGCCGAAATTGATAGCTCTCGCAAGATTGGCGAATTCGACGAAATTGTTCGTCAGCGCTGGAATCAGTGACAGCGTCAGGTAGCCATGGGAGATGGTCCGGCCGTTCGGCATTTCCCGGGCGGCACGTTCAGTATCGACATGAATCCACTGGTAATCGCCGGTTGCTTCGGCAAACTGGTCAATACGATGCTGATCGATGACGACCCAGTCGGACAGGCCGACCTCCTCGCCTTCCAGTGTCTTGGCATCTTCAATGGATTCAATGATTCGCACGTCCATCCCCCGGTTGGACAATTCTGAACGCTACGGCAAGTGATACCTGATGCCGGCTCAATCCGCAATTCCATGCTGAGCGCAACGCTCGCAGTTCACCCAACCCGAGTCGCCGTTGGCATAGTGCTCTTTCTTCCAGATCGGCAAACGAACCTTGATTTCATCAATGATATAGCGACAGGCCTTGAACGCCTCGTCACGGTGCGACGCGGCAACGCCGATCCAGACCGCGCATTCACCAATCTCGAGCAAGCCCACGCGATGCACGCATCGCGCATCGAGATATGGAAACTTCACCCGGGCTTCCGCCAGTACTTTCTCACCTTCGGTGATCGCCAGCGGCGCATAGGCCTCGTACTCGAGGCGCTCGACGACGTGCCCCTCATTCTCATTGCGAACCCAGCCTTCGAATGCGCAATAACCGCCCGCGGCCGGATTAACCAGAGATTGCTGCAACCTGGCCGTATCGATAGGTGACTCGGAAATCTCGATCACGTCAGCCCCCGGCCACCGGCGGAAACAGGAGGACGGTATCACCGTCATTTACCGGCGTATCCCAATCCGCCATGTGATCGTTAATCGCTACCTTGCAGTGCCCATTCGGCTCGTCCGAGCCATGGCGCAGGCGCGTCTGTTCGAACACGTCGTGCGCCGTTGCTGCTTCGAGTGTCAGCGTCTCCTCGGCAACACCGGCGTGTTCGCGAAACATCGCGAAATAACAGACTTT
>JBFFOS010000147.1:0-6389 GCA_041574375.1 Woeseiaceae bacterium | reverse complement strand
TCATCGATAGCAACGAAACCCCAGATCACAGACCGTGCAAACGATTCATCAATCGCCTGGCGCTCCCTGGCATTTTCGCTGTCGGCACGATACTGAAGATTGTCCTCCACGAGCAGGATTTTCGGTCCGCTGCGCAGGAAGCGGACGATTTTGGTATTGCCGAGCTGCCCCCGGTCTAGCCCGATATCGTTCGAACCGATACCGCGAGGTAATGAGGTCTGGTAGATAAACGGCGTATCGAATTCCTCGACGCGCACAAGCATGCGCCCGGTTTCTTCGTCCCACCAGGTGTCGACGAAGCCTTCGAAAGACTGGTATTTGTCGAGATCGAGCGGTGCGTTCTGGGCCACGGCGATGCCGGCCAGGAACAACAGGTACAACAAGACTGACGAAACCGAATATCGCTTGGGCATTACTTTTCCTTCAGGGCCTGACGGTCATGGCGTCAGAGTTGGCGCGTCATGCGCCCGGCAATGATCCCGGAAATCAGCACGAAGATACCCACGCCGAGCAGATACTCGGGGTATGAGCGGGTGATGCCGCAGTAATAGACGCTCGCGATAACAGATGCCTGGAACACGTTAATGAACAGGCCTTCGCGCTTCTGGGCCTTTGGAAAACGAATCCGCGAAATCATGAGCAGCGCAAGCACGAACATGAGTACAGGCAAGTAAAGCTGCAGCGGCAATGATGCGGCCAATTCGGGGTGGTGAATGAGCACCAGCACAATAGAGGACACCAGGCCACCGCCCGCCGCAGTGATCGGCAGACCTGCAAACCAGCCCGTCGGCGGCTCGTCGCTGTGAAGATTGAATCGCGCCAGGCGCATGGCGCCGGCCAGGGTAAATACGGCAATTGCCACCAGCAGCACCCAGAACTGTCCGGAGTCAAACTCGATGCCACCGATCTGCAGGCCCGCGTTGAGCATGAGTACGGCCGGGGCAACGCCGAAAGACACGAGATCTGCCATCGAATCGAACTCAGCCCCGAAATCGGACGTGGCTTTCAGCAAACGCGCCGACAGACCGTCCATGACGTCAAGCAAACCGCACCAGACGATGAGCCATCCGGCAAGCTCGAGTTCGCCCAGCTGCGTGGTAACGATAGATGACACACCGAGCAGCAGGCTAAGCGCGGTGAAGCTATTGGGCACGGTATAACGAAGGCGACTCAAGGGCTTTTCCAACCTCTTGTTATTAATGACCCCATTTTGCATCCCGCGGCGGCCTTTATCCACCGCCGGGGCATTTAATTGCTATCCACCCCACCAGTTCATGCCGCGAACATTCGCGCCGGACCCCGTAATACCGATCGGTCCTCTCGGCAACGTCAGCTGCATGCGCACGCCGTCACGCTCGATTTCGACGACAACATCCTCGCCGGGCTGTCCCTGCATCGTGCCGTCGCGCAACTCCATGACATTGAAGACTCGTTCGCCGTTGTAGCTAATGAGTTCGTCACCTGCCCGCAAGCCAGCGTCATTCGCAGGGGAGCCGCCCAGCACCTGGGTTATGCGGATCGCGGTCGGTTGCCCCTGAGCCGCGAGATAACGGGCATAGGCATCGTCACCCATCTCCGCACGCAGAATCGATTGCGGGTTGCTGACGGCGTCCATAACGTCGATCGACTCGCCATTTCGCTGCGCCTCCCAGGCTAGCTGCATGGCCTTGAATGAAGCCTCCGACTCCAGTTGCAGAGCATGCCGGGCCTCTTCGTCCGAAAATCCGCCTTCAACGAGAGTCGCAATCCGCCGTTCCTGGTAGCTGCGCACCCAGTCGGCCTCGTTCCTCTGTCCCCGACGTTCGGCCGCGCGCGTCTGGCGTTCGTTTTCCGCCGCAGACTGTAGTCCCGCCTCAGCCCGTTCGTCTGTGCCTTCCAGGCGATCCAGCTCCTCGAACAGCATGGCCAGCGTATCCTCGAGTGCGATCCGTGCTTCGCGCTCCTCTGCGAGCGCCTGCTCGAGGTCCTGTAGTCTCTTATCCAGGCTTGTGTCGGCCTCGGGCTCGTCAATGCCAAGCGGCGCGGCCGGGTGCTCTTTCGGACGATCCAGGCCCGAAACCAATGTGCCCAGCCCTATTGCAACCAGCAGGGCTGCGCAGAGCACGAGAGCGATCCTGGGCATGTCTTTCTCCTGGTCGTTACTCCGCTATCTCGGCAGCAACCACCTGTGCCGGGCAGTTTGAGCCCGCCGTATAGGGGCCAAGGCCCGTGTTTACGCTGGCAACCTGTCCGGGTGGAATTTGTCCGCCGATGCCGAAGCGCTGTTGCTGTTGCCGGCCATTCGCATCTGTGTAGGAAACAGCAACCACCACGCCGCTAATCTGCACAGGTGTTTCATTTCTGACCGACACAACGAGGTTTCCGTTCCCGTCAGCAGAACACCCGTGATTGACGTAGGTGCCCGGATTTGCCGACAAATCGAGTTTTACCAACTCCGCAGTTGCAGCCTCGCCATATTCTCCGCCCGCACTGGCAACGACTTTGTAGTGCTCAATTGCTTCGTCGCGGTCGCCGCGCACCTTTGCAATATCGCCCAGCGCGAAGTGAGCCGGAGCCGTGGGAAGAAGCTCGAGACTGCGCTCGAGATCCGTGACTGCCGCGTCCATGTTGTCCAGTTCCTTTCTGGCGAGACCACGTTGCAGGTGATAGTAGAAAAAGTCATCGCGACGCTCGATAGCCCGTGTGTAGTTGGTTGCGGCCGAGTCGTAGTTCTTTTGTACCAGCCGGATGTCACCGCGCAGGGCATGAAAATGCGCTTCCGCCGGGAACAGGTCGAGCGCTTGTTCAGCAAGTGCCGCTGCTTCGTCGATCTTCTTCTCGGCAAGCGCCTTGCGCCCTTCGTCATACGCTTCGTAAGCGGGTTTGGCCGCGTTCGCTTTGCGCATGGTCGCCTGGTATTCACGTTCGCCGCGCATGCCACCTGCCGGCAAGCTACGCGCGGTCTGGAAATTGGTGTCTACACGTTCCTGCGATGGCGGATGGCTTGCAAACAAGCCACTCAACCAGTCCTGACGTCGATCTTCACTAAGGCGCACAAACGTCTGCTGAAGTTCGACGGCACCCTGCGGGTCATACCCCGCTTTCGACATGTACTCCATACCATAGCGGTCAGACTCGAGTTCCGCGCCGCGCCCGTATTTCGCAAGCCCTAGCTGCGCCAGCATGCCCGCGCCACCGACAATCAGGTTGCCGTAATCGCTGTCGTTCGCAGCGATCGCGGTACCCATCACGCCTACCTGCATGAGCATTGCGCGCGACTGTTGCTTCGCGGTATGTCGTGCCGCCGCATGCACTGCCTCGTGGCCCAGCACTGCAGCCAGCTCAGCTTCGGATTCGAGTTCGTAAAGCAGGCCACGGTTAATCGCAATCTTGCCGCCTGGCAGCGCCCATGCATTGGGCACCGAATTATTCAGGACTACAAATTCGTATGGCAGATCGACGCCGCTCTGCACCGCAACCTTACTACCGACACGCTGCACGTAGGCAGTAAGTTCGGGATCGACGTCGTAAACCCCGCCCTGCGACTGTTGCATGGGCACATAGTTCTGCTTGCCCATCTCAATTTCCTGCGCGGTGCTCATGAACATGATTTCGCTTTTGCCCGTCACGGGGTTGACCGCGCAGCCTGTGGCGAACACGAAACTGATCAGCAGAAAAATAGTCGCTTTACGCATCAAAAACACCTCATTGTCAGGACTACAATTATAGCGCTGGTAGCTCTGGTGCCGGCAATAACAGCGCACATGGATCCTAAATGGGCGAGATATAGATGGGGCCGTTCGACGACAGCACGGCAACGATCTCCGGCGATGGCATCATCCACGCAGTTCATGAAAGAACGGTCCTGGACGATATCCTCGGCATGGCCCGCTAGATCTTATGACCCTCCGTAGGTGAATTTCCCAATGGTGTGAGGCCACAATGGCCGCCACTATTGGCGGATGAATACTGATGCACGCGAGCTCATGGCGGATTTGCGGGATGATCACCGCAAAATGAGCATGGTTCTGAACCTCCTGGCCGACCAGGTCGAAGCCATGGAGGCAGACGAAGACCCGGACTTTGAACTGCTCGACGAGATCATGCGCTACATGACAGTCTACCCGGATGCCGTGCATCACCCCAAGGAGGACGTCGTTTACGAGCAGCTTCGCGAACGGCGGCCGGATCTCTCGGAAGACCTGAACCACGTCCCTACAGAACACCTTGAAATTGCGCGGCTCGGTTGTCTGCTACGCGATGAAGTCGAGGCGATCAACGCCGGCGCAGCGGTGCGCCGCGAGAAAATGATCATGGACACATCGGCCTATGTCGACTGTCTGCGTAAACACATGAGGTGGGAAGAGGAAGATCTCTTTTCGCGCATCGACCTGATGCTCGACGCCGAGCCTTATAAGGTCGACATCACCAAGTATCAGTACATCAAGGACCCTGTCTTCGAACTCGAAATCGAAGCCGGATTCAGGCGTCTGATTGCCAGCCTGACGCCGGGCTAGCAGCAGTCCCTGCGCTAGAAATACCAGGCGAGCTGGGCGAACAATCCGGCGCCGCGGGACAGGTAACGGCCGGGCAGACCCGATTCAATCCCACCAAACTCGGTGCCGCTCGGTCCTGTCGGTACGTTGATGCTGCCGAGAAACGTCATGTTCTCCGACAGGCTGTAGGTCGTAACAAGCTGAAACAGCGCGCTTGGATCCTCGACGTTCATGAAGACCGTTGGTGTCAGAATCCATAGTGGTGACATCTCGATCATCATGTTTGCGGAGAAATAGTGCCGGCCGAGCGTGAACAACTCACCGCGTGACAAGCGCACGAGCAAGTCCGGGTTCATGGCAAGGCTGATGGGGTCATAGCGGCCGTCGCTCTGGCCGAACCCATTGAAATAGTACTCCAGGCTGCCGCTTATGTTTCTCCCACCCCAGATCCATGAGTACATGACATTACTGACGAACTGGACGTAGGTATCGAGATCCGTGTCGGTAACAACCAGGTCACTGCTCCAGACAGCACCGCCGATGTCGCGCCCTGCCCCAACCCCGATGACAGCGTCGCCGTAGCTGCGGGCAAGCAGCAGGTCGTACTCCGCTTCCCCGGCAAAACCGTGATACTTGATCGCCGCAGTCGCCTCGTCAGCCTTGGCGTCGCCGCTCACGACATCGCGTCGGAACACGTAGGCCGCCTGCACGTCGTTGCCATTGTCCTGTAGATACTGCACGTACAGCATGTCGTCGCCGGCCTTGTATTCGGTGTCAATCGAAGCAGGATCGAATGGATTGACGAGGTCCATCGGCGCGTAAGCGAGACCATTGCCCCAGGACAGGGCCTGACGACCCAATCGAACGACGGCTTTCTCGCTCGTGTAGCCAAGCCAGAGCCTGTCGAGCCGGTGCAGAATCGCGCTGTCACTGCCTTCGGAAATAATATCGGTGAGATCCAGGAGCCGGCGGTCATCGTTCGGCGGCCCGCTGAGTTTCAGGCCGTCGCCCTGAAGGCCGACCAGTTGATACGCCGTGTCAAACGTCCAGCGACCGGAAGCCAGCTTCAGGTTGAGTCGCAGGTCGGCTCCGACGTCCAGCGAGTCGGGGCCGACGATATCCCTGAACAGGCTGTCGTCCGGGTAACCCTGGCCGACGACACGGAATTTCGTATGTCCGCCGAACTCCGTCGTCAGATCATCGGCGGCGGCCATTGCCGACAGGCCGATAAGAATGAGAGCGGCGCTACGCCGCATTCTGCTCGATGTCATCAACGATGCGCCCATCCCGCATCCGAATAATTCTTTTCGCGTACCGCATGACGCGCTGGTCGTGGGTGGCGATGACGAAAGTCGTGTTGTGATGTTCGTTGAGTTCCTTGAACAACTCCATGAGTTCGTCCGCGGTTTTCGAGTCGAGATTCGCCGTAGGTTCATCGGCGAGGACAAGTGCGGGGCGCGACACGATCGCGCGCGCCACGGCGACCCGCTGCTGTTGACCGCCCGACATCGCCGCCGGTCGCCGGCTTTCGAGGCCCGTCAGGCCAACCTCCTCGAGAATGGCGAGCGATTTCTCTCGGCGCCGGGCCGTCGGTACGCCCTGCACCTGCATCACAAACTCGATATTTTCCTGTGCAGTCAGCACGGGAATCAGGTTGTACGCCTGGAAGACGAAGCCGATGTTCGCGAGACGCAGATCGGCAAGCTCGCCTTTACTCATCTGATCGATACGCTTGTCCGCCACCCAGACCTCACCACTGTCGGGAATATCGAGGCCCCCGATCGCATTGAGTAATGTCGTCTTACCGCCGCCCGAAGGCGACATCAGGCAGACAAACTCGCCCTTTTGGATCTCGACACTCAGGTGATCGAGCGCCTTTATATCCTGATCGCCCTGGCGATAGGTTTTGCAGAT
>JBFFOS010000146.1:0-6470 GCA_041574375.1 Woeseiaceae bacterium | reverse complement strand
TACCCGACGATCTTTGCGTCACTGACGGTCGGTGAAGAATTACTTCACCTTGTCGCCACGCACCCGATGATACCGGTCAGCAGAACGTTTTTTGAGGCTCGCAATGAGCAACTGGAGTCCTTACCCGGTCTGCTGCAAAAACCTGTCGGGGCGACGATATTGATCGGGGATCTGAATACGGGGATGTGGGAACCCAACTATCATGCGCTTGAAGAAGCCACCGGCCTGAGAAACTCGCGCCGGGGATTCGGCATTCTGCCAACCTGGCCCACGTTTATGCCGTTTGCGATGATCCCGATTGATCACGTGCTCGTCTCGCAAGAGATCGGCGTGAAAAGTGTGCACACCGGCCGGCGCATCGGGTCGGATCATCTCCCGCTGGTCGTCACGCTCGTGTTGTAACAACCAACGGGAGTACGGCCCTCATTCATTCGCCTTTCTGGTGAATTCTGAAACGAAGAATTTCGTCCTGACCATTGATCGAGCAGTTTGCTGCGTACTCGCGAATAAGTGCATCGCCCTCGCCGTAGACCAGCGTCTGGATGTGCATCTTGTGCCCCGATACCCGGCGCTCTTTCGTCTCCACATTGTGGATAACAGACTTTGCGTCTTCGAGATAGGCGAAGCTATCCACCTCGGCAACGCAGGTATCGATGCTGCTTTGCGGTGCTTCTTTGGTGAATTCCGGCAACGCGGACGCAACATTGGCTGCGAACAGGCCGATCAGGGTCAGTGAAATTGCGGTCTTGTGGATTTTCATGGTTTTCTCCTGTGGTATCAATTATCAGAACACTTGTTCTGTTTTATGCAAAAAAATATCGTTCTCAAATGCCATCTAAAACAGAATCTTCATTCTGTTTAAACTAAAAAAAACGTTCGCTACTTGCCCTCTCGCTGCAGCGAACCCAAGGTGCTCTCAACGATTCCATCGAGCGTCTCCTTGGGGAAACCCGTGCGCCCGAGTACAACAAGGCCGAACATCGTGCTCGTCAAAAGCTCGCCCGCGGAATCGACATCGACATCTTCAGAAATCTCGCCCCTGCCCTTTGCCGAATCGAGACCAATCGCGAAGGCCTTGATCATGCGCTTCATGAATCGCTGCAATACGCCGCGCAGCTCTTCGTCCTGCGGCGCCAGTTCCATCGCGGTGTGGATAAAGAGGCAACCCTTGCGCTCACCGTCGCCACACATGTCGGCGACGCGTTCAGTGAAAATAGTGCGGATATGGTCGAGCGAAGCGCCCGGCTCCAGCAATCTCAGAAACGATCGTTTGCCCATGCCCTCGGCGTACTGCTCAAGCGCCTGTTCGAACAGTTCGCGCTTGTTGCCAAACGTACCGTAGAGCCCATAACGACTGACGCCAGTCGTCTGCACAATATCCTCCATCGAGGTTTCGGAGTACCCCTTCGAGGAAAACAGCTCCACAACCTGGCCCAATGCCGTCGATGGATCAAATGTGCGTGCTCTGTTCATGGTGAAACAGAATAGTCATTCTGTTTTGAGATGTCAACCCTTATTCAGCCAATAGTGACAATTTCAGAATGATTGGTCCGGTAAGTCCCTCCGGCAGCCGATTGTCGCGGTCGAACCGGTTCCAGTGGCTGTTGGCGACGAAGTACAAATCGTCCCCGCGAACGACCCCGAGGGTGGGCTCGTCGAATTCCGGCAGATTGGCCACCAACGTCCAGCCACGACGGATCGACAGGCCGTCGTCATCGAGTTCGAACGCGGTAACCCGGTGAGGGCGGATACCGTTTTGTATGGCGACCAGCTTGTTGCCATGCCGGTACAAACCGTCGATCCCATAGTCCGTCGTCCCGCTCGGCACCCGCAGCTTTTGCGTTGCCCCATCGGACAGCGAAATACGGTAAAGGCCGCCAATATAATCGGCGACGTAGAGGTGGTCTCCGGTCGCATCGAGCACAAGGCCCTGCGGTGAGCCGAGTTCGCCGCGCTCGACAATGGCCGTGTACGCGTCTTCGCCGATATCGTAGCGGTACACGGCGCCAGTCAGGCTGTCGGTCGTGTAGATTTTCTCACCCGCTATGACGAGATCGCCGAGCACCTGCTCAAATTCAAACTGCGGCAGGATCGCCGCTCTCGTGACTGCGCCGCTGCCGACATCCAGGCGAAACAGGCCGGTCTTGCCATTATCTTCTGCAACGCCTTCGAGTTGGGGCACGGCCGCGCTGGCAAACCACAGGCTGCCATCGTCGTGAAAGCGCATGCCGAATACACTCCAGTGCCCCTGCCGGTCGCTTATCACCTCATCGTCGCGCAGCAGCAATCCGCGGCGAATGCTGCCGAGGTAGAACGACCCGTCCGCGCTTATGGCAATACCTTCAGGAACGAATCGATCGCGATCGGATTGCAGCGCGAGCTCGACTTCACCGTAGGGCCGGTAAAGAGCCTCGACACCGCGCAGATAGTCCTCCCACCCGGTCAACTCGCGCAGAGCGGCGAACTCGTCCATGTCGTCGGCGCCATAGTCGACGCCCTTGGCCAACAGCCTGTTGAGGGTGCGCAGGGATGATTCGTTATCGCCGTTCAGCGTGAATGCCAGCGCCAGGTTAAAAAGCGCACTCGGATATTCGGGCCGTGCCAGCAACGACTGCTCGGCCGCCAAAACCATCGCGTCATAATCCTGTGCCTGGTACGCCGCAACAAGCTCCGCACGAACATCGGCGTAGCCATCGGCGGCAACGCAGTGGCACGCCGCGAGCAGTAGCACCAACGTATTAGAACATCTGATAAGACGTTTCATCACTTTGAAGCACATCATTCGTCTGAGCGTTGGCCTGGTGAATCTGACGATCATACAGGATGGGGCTAAGTACTCGCCGCAATGCGTTGCCGACCATCCGTTGCAAGCATAGAATCCATCGCAGCATCCCCGACCGTCAACTCCCCAAGGAGTAGAGCAATGCCAACCACGTTGAGAGCCATTTTTTGCGCAGTCTTCTTAGCACTCATCAGTCCGTTGGTCATTGCCGACGATTGCGTCGACTGCCACATAAAGGAAACACGCAATATCGTGGTCGACTGGCAGATAAGCCGTCACCACACTGAGAATGTAGGTTGTAACGACTGCCACAAAGGCCGCCACAAATCGGCGGACGATGTCGACAAGTTGCGGACCGTGACAGCAGAAACATGCGGACGCTGCCATGAAGAGCGGCTGGAGCAGTTCTCTAAAGGAAAGCACGCTCTCGCCTGGGCCGCCGTCGAGGCCATGCCAACGACGCACGCATTACCCATGGCACTATCCCATGGCATGAAGGGCTGCGGCGGCTGCCACAAGCTTGGCCTGAAGGATGAAGAAACCGTTGCGCAACTCAAGGATGAAGGCAGCATGTTCGGCCATGCGTCTTGCGACGCCTGCCATACGCGACACACTTTTTCGGTCGTTGAGGCCCAGCAGCCACAGGCCTGCCAGACCTGCCACATGGGATTCGACCATCCGCAGTGGGAAATGTGGTCCGCATCGAAACATGGCGTTCGCTACCTGCTGACGCAGAACGGTACGTTGCCGGAAGGAACGCCGGCCCCGACCTGCCAGGACTGCCACATGGTTGACGGCGATCACGAAGTACGCACGGCGTGGGGCTTCCTGGCCGTTCGCCTGCCTCTCCCGGAGGACGAGCAGTGGGCTGCCGACCAGGCAACGATCTTACAGGCGCTTGGCGTACTCGACCCCGAAGGCAACCCGACGGCCCGGCTCGATGTCGTCAAGGCTGCCGATGTCGCCAGGCTGACACAGGAGGATTTCGACCGCGAGCGTAACAAGATGATCGCCGTCTGTGAGGACTGCCACTCGAGGAATTTTGCGCTGGGCGAACTCGCGAAAGCTGACGACCTGATCCGTGAGGCCGACCACCTGTTGGCCCAGGCCATTCGTGAAATTGCATCGCTCTACGAGGAAGGCCTGCTCGAGAAACCGGAGAGCTACGCTCATCCTTTCCCGGACCTCCTGACATTCCACGATGCGCCAACGTCAATCGAACAGCGCCTGTTCGAAATGCACCTCAAGCACCGCATGCGGACATTCCAGGGCGCTTTCCACGCCAACCCTGACTACGCACTCTGGTATGGCTGGAGCGAGATGGTGCGCGACCTGCAGCACATCAAGGAAGAAGCCAAAGAGATGCGGCGCCACAAGGAGCATCATCCCGGGTAGGCCACGTTTATCCGGTAACCTCGGCTGCCCGCGGCTCGTAGCCAAGGTTGGGTGCCAGCCACCTTTCCGCTTCTTCGAGGCTGAATCCCTTGCGCCTGGCATAGGATGCAACCTGGTCGTGGGCCACCTTGCCAACGGCAAAGTATCTTGCCTCGGGATGTGAAAAGTAGAATCCGCTGACAGCGGCTGTCGGGAACATCGCGTAGGAATCGGTGAGCTGCAGACCTATGCTCGCCTCAACGTCCAGCAGTTTCCACAGCGTGCCCTTTTCGGTGTGATCCGGGCACGCGGGATAGCCGGGCGCCGGGCGAATACCCCGGTATTGCTCCGAGATGAGTTCGGCATTGCTCAGTTGCTCGTCGGCTGCATACCCCCAGAATTCCCGCCGTGTGCGGTGATGCATGTACTCAGCGAGCGCCTCGGCGAGCCTGTCCGCGAGGGCCTTGAGCACAATAGCACTGTAATCATCATGGTCTTTCTCGAAACGCGCGACGTGCTCGTCGATGCCGATACCCGCCGTGACCGCAAACGCACCGATGTAGTCAGCATGGCCGTGACCGGCAGGGGCAATGTAGTCCGCCAGGCACCATTGTGCCTGCCCTGCCGCCTTGGCACGTTGCTGGCGCAGATGAACAAGATGATGCGCAATAGTCTCGCGCTCCTCGTCGGCGTATACCAGTACGTCGTCATGATCGATCGAATTCGCTGGATGAAATCCAACAACGGCGCGTGCCTTCAGCCACTTCTCATCTATGATCCTGTCGAGCATGGCCGTCGCATCGCTGAACAACGATGACGCGGCTTCACCAACCGTTGCGTCGTTGAGGATCTGCGGAAACTTGCCGTGAAACTCCCAGGCATTGAAGAACGGCATCCAGTCAATGTAGTCACGCAGCACCGCAAGATCGATCGAATCGAAGACGCGATTGCCGATAAACGTCGGCGTCGGCGGCACATACCCGTCCCAGTTGATGGCATGTTTACGTGAACGCGCCTGGTCCAGCGACAGCTGTGGTGCGAGCCGCTTCTTGTTCGCGTGCTGTTCGCGGCGCCGCGCATTATCGCGACGCGTCTTCTTGATGATTTCTTCACGTGTGCCAGGTTCAACAAGGGCCTGGGCAACACCGACGGAACGCGATGCATCCTTGACGTAGATGACCGGACCCTCGTACCGCGGTTCGATCTTCACGGCGGTATGTGCCGGCGATGTTGTCGCGCCACCGATAAGGAGCGGCAACTCCATACCCAGTCGCTGCATTTCGCCGGCAACGTGCACCATTTCATCCAGCGACGGCGTGATCAGGCCGGACAAGCCGATGATATTGGCATTCTCTCGCCTTGCGGCATCGAGGATCTTTTCGCAGGAAACCATGACGCCCAAATCGACAACCTCGAAGTTGTTGCATTGCAGCACGACGCCGACGATATTCTTGCCGATGTCGTGCACGTCACCTTTCACGGTAGCGAGCACGATCTTGCCGTTGGAACTCATCTCGCCGTCTTTCTCTTTTTCGATAAAGGGAATGAGATGACCGACCGCCTTTTTCATGACACGAGCGGACTTGACGACCTGCGGCAGGAACATTTTTCCCTCGCCAAACAGATCGCCAACGACGTTCATACCTGCCATCAGAGGCCCCTCGATCACATCAAGCGGCCGAGTCGTTGCCTGTCGCGCCTCTTCGGTATCGTCGATGACAAATTCGTCGACGCCGTTGACGAGTGCATATTCGAGACGCTTGTCCACGGCGAGTTCGCGCCATGACAGGTCCGCGCTTTTTACGGCGGCACCGCTCTTCTGGTCTTTATACAGCTCGGCAACTTCGAGCAGCCTCTCCGTCCCATCCGGGGTGCGATTGAGCACCACATCTTCGACGGCGTCCCGGAGGTCTTTGGGCAGATCCTCGTAGATCGCAAGCTGACCGGCGTTGACGATACCCATATCCATGCCCGCACGAATGGCGTGATACAGGAACACCGAGTGAATCGCCTCGCGCACGACATTATTGCCGCGGAACGAGAACGACACATTACTGACACCGCCGCTGACAAGCGCATGCGGAAGTGTCTCTTTGATCTGGCGCGTTGCCTCGATGAAATCGAGTCCGTAGCTCGCATGCTCTTCAATGCCCGTCGCTACGGCGAAAATATTCGGGTCAAAAATAATGTCCGCGGGATCGAATCCGACCTTCTTTGTAAGCACTTCATACGATCGACCACAGATTCCTACCTTGCGCTCGATCGTATCGGCCTGACCGTCTTCGTCGAAAGCCATGATGATGACGGCGGCGCC
>JBFFOS010000145.1:0-6522 GCA_041574375.1 Woeseiaceae bacterium | reverse complement strand
CTGGCTGAGCCCGAGTTGCCGACAGCGCACGATGTTCTCGAGGGTGACGATTGCGGCGTCCATAACAAGCCCGACTGCGAACGCGAGCCCGGCCAGTGAGATGACGTTCAGAGACTTGTCGAACAGCCGCAGCGCGACAAAGGCCACGAGAATCGACAGAGGCACAGTCGCGGTTACGAGGAGCGTCGCGCGTCGGCTGCGCATCAGGAAATAAAGGACGCCCACCGCGAGCAGCAGCCCGATACCGAGGTTGCTGCGAACAAGGGATATGGCGCGCCGAATGTGCACGGACGCGTCGAAGCTCAGGTCTATCTCGAGTCCCTCCGCACGCAGCACGTTTTCATTCAGGTCGACGATCGCCTCGTTGACACCGTCCAGGATCGACACCGTGTTGGCACCGTGGTCACGCTGTACCGTGATGTAGTAAGCGGGATAGCCATTGCGCAGCGTAAAGCCGTCCTGCCTGCGAGGAACGATATCGACATCGGCGACTTCGCTTAGATAGATGGGTCGTTCATCGCTCCAGCCGACAATCAACTCGTTGAGCTGTTCGGGTTCGAACTGACCGACGAAACGCACGGTGTACTGGCGGCGCCCGACGTCGGCGAAGCCACCCGACGAGTCCGTCGCGCGCGAGACGGTAGCGACGATGTCATTGATTTGTACGCCGAGGGCGGCCGCCCGGTACGAATCGAACGTGATGTGTAATTCCCGCGGCTGCTCGCTCTGCAAGTTGACCTGCGAAACGCCCGGGATGCGGGCGAGGCGTGGCTCCACATGCTCCTCGATGAGCTTCTGGTAGCTCGACAGCTCACGCACGGGATTGTCGGGCAGCACGCGAATGAGCAGCGAGGCTGCGGGAAGGCCTTGTTGTCCGCCGCCGGCGTTGACCTGGGGCTCGAGGGCGTCACCGGGTCGCGGCGGTGTCTGCGTCAGGTTGTTGATGACGTCAAGCTTGGCTGTCTGAATATCTGTGCCGACGGCAAACGTCAGGTTCACGAATCCCGTGCCGCGGCCGATAAATGAGTTGATATTGGTCAGGCCGGGTGTATTACGCAGGACATTCTCCTGCGGTTCGACAATATTGGCCTCCATCTCTTCCGGTGCAGCGGCACGCCAGAAGTTGGCCACTGAAATCTGCGGCTCTTCAATGGTTGGGAGAAGCTGTATCGGTAACGATGCAATAGAGGTTATGCCGAACAGCGCGACTAGTGCGACTGCGGCGGCGACAGAAGGCCACTGCCGGGTGCTCAGATCTGTGAGATTCATGCAGCATTAGATGCGCACCGCTGCGGTTTCGTTGCGCGGCGGCGCCGGCTCTGCGACGAAGCGTTATTCCGGTATGGAATAATGAGGCGTGGCCTACTCTCCGCGGCGCGGTATGTCGTCGCCCAACATCAGTGCTCGGACGAAGCGTGCAGGCGGCGATCCATAGGACAGCACCTGGTCGTGATAGCGGCGCAGCGTGAAATCATCCCCCCACTTATCCTCAACGGCCGCCCGCATTTCTTTGTGTTCGAGGTAACCCACGAAGTAGGTCGACAACTGGGCCGACGTCAGCTGTGCGCGCACCCATTTACCTGCTGCTTCGCGCTCTTCCTGGAAACCGCCCTCGACCATCAGCCTCATTGCAGCCTCGCGCGACATGCCATCAACATGTATAGCCGAATCGATGATCGCATTGGTGACCGCACGCAGGTACCACTTGAGGTTGATTAGCTTCATGAGCGGGTCGCCATCCATGTAGCCATTCTCGATCATCATCTCCTCGGCATAGACAGCCCAGCCCTCGACGAATGGTCCCGACCAGAGAACGCTGCGCAGCGGCGATGGATATCGATTGCTCAGCGCGATCTGCAGGTAGTGGCCTGGAACACCTTCATGGATGGTCAGGTCCTGGAGCGACAGCAGGTTGTACTCTCGCAGAAAGGACTCTGCCTGTTCGTTGGTCCAGTCCTCGGGCAATGGGGCTACGGCGTAGAACGCGGGCTGATCCTTGTCGAGCGGCCCCGGCGGATCGAGATACGCAACAGCCACGCCACGCCGAAACTCGGGCATGATGATAATTTCGACGGGCTCCTCGGGCATCGTGACGAGGTTGTGCTCGACGACAAAATCGCTTGCCTGCTGCAGGTACTGTTTCGCAATTTCGACGATGCCATCCCGCGGCGGAAGTTTTCGGTAGG
This sequence comes from Woeseiaceae bacterium, assembly GCA_041574375.1. Classification (GTDB taxonomy): domain Bacteria; phylum Pseudomonadota; class Gammaproteobacteria; order Steroidobacterales; family Woeseiaceae; genus UBA1847. Next base: position 4,336 of record JBFFOS010000145.1, on the reverse strand, counting down.
CCTCTTCAAGAGCGGCCCGAATGATCGCCTGCTTGTAGGATTCGTCGGGGGTGTCGGGAAAAGCTGTGAACGGATGTTGGCCGGCGTAGACTTCCTTCGCGACCTCGTACATCTTGTTGCGCACGGCCTCGTATTCCTGCTCGGCACGCGCGGTGATTTCCTTGCGGGATAGCGGCGAGTTCAGGGCAAAAGCGAGTTTGACATCATAGAGTTCGGCGCCGATACGGAAGTCACCGTTGGCGCGCGGCAGGAGCTCTTCCTCGAGCCAGGTCTGATGATTGGCGAGGGCGTCCTTGGCCGTTTCAATAGCCGCATTCAGGCGTGCCTGTTGCGCTGTCGGCAGGGCATCCATGTTTGGCACGATCATCGCCTCGATAATTGATGAAAGACCCGGGTTTTGCTTGATCGCCGTCTCTGCATGAATTTTGGGCACGCGGTCGGGTTCGATCGACCCGCGGGCCTGCTCGAGAAATCGCGGCAGCTGCTCCAGCCGTGATGTAGCAGCAAGCAGGCGTTGTTCGATCGGGGCGAAATCTCGCGCCATCAGGGCGTAAATTGCGCTGCCGGACCTGTCAACGTAGTAGAGCGGGTTCCAGGCCCATTCCTGAAGTGTCTCGATTGACCAGATGCTCGACTCGACTTCATGAAGGAGCAGCTCGGCATCAACCTGGTTCGCACGAGACAGCTCATTTCTGTCCAGCGCCGTGAGCGCCGCCTTGTACTCTCTATACAAGGACAGGGTTTCTTTTCTCGCGTCGTCGTCGACGTTATCAAGCTCCCCATCGGCGCTGTGATCGCCGACCATCGTTGCGAAAACAGGCGAAAAATTTGTCAGGTCACTGATGTACTCGTCAGCGAGGTTTTGAAAAGCTTCATTTGTCGGCGTGTCGGCGAATGCAGCGGCAACAAACAAGTTGATGAGCAATACATAAATGAGTCGTTTCACATTCAGCCCCTGAGCGTGGCGATCATCCGTTAGACCTTAGCATGGCTGCCGCAGGCCTGTAATATCAGGTGATGCCCAAATCCGTTGCCGTCATAGCCCTGTTTCTGTCGTCAGTCGTGCTCGCCTCCGAACCCGTACCGGAATGGCTGATACGACTGCCCGAAACGACACCGGTTGTCTTTGTCGCAGAGACCTCGGCGTACGCGTTTCATCGATTCGACCGGGCTGGCGACAGTGTAAAAAAGGTCAGGCAGGACTACATGTCGATCGGGGAGGGCGGTGTGGGCAAGCGAGCAGCCGGAGATCAGCGCACACCGCTCGGCGTTTACTTCGTCATCGAGCAGTTGGACACCACGCGATTGCATGAGAAATACGGCGCTATGGCATTTCCGCTCGATTACCCGAATGTTTGGGACCGTCGCCACGGACGGACCGGCGACGGTATCTGGATCCATGGTGTTGATCGGCGCGGTGGTGTGCGGCCACCACTGGATACCGATGGGTGCATCGCATTGCCCAACGATCGTATCTCAAGTCTCGAGCAATGGTTTGAACCTAACGTAACGCCGGTGCTGATAGCAGAGGATATGGCCTGGTCCGAAGCTGACGCCGTCGCAGAAGTCCGTGGTTCGCTCGAGCAAGCAATTGCGGACTGGGCCAGGGGGCTCGAGCAGGGGGACATGTTCACCTACCTCGAAGCCTACGATGACTCCTTCCGGCATTGGGGAATGAACAAGGACGAATGGTCGGCGTTTAGCATGGAGACGGTCGGTCACAGGCCGATCAGTCGGGTTGAGGTGAGCGACTTGTTATTGCTCGGTGATCCGGTGGAACCGGGACTCTATCTCAGCCGCTTCCGATTGAAGATCGAGGAGGAAGAGGCGCGCAGCGTGATTACCGTACGCCGAATATACTGGCGCCGCTCAGAGCGGGGCGCCTTTCGAATCGTTGCAGAGGATAGCGGCTAGCGCAGGCCTTCGCGGACGGTGAGTTCGTCGATCAGCTCGAGTAGTTCATCATAACCCCCGGCGTCGGCCGCACTCGTGCGGTATTTTCCGTTCACGACGATGGTCGGAACAGAAGTGATGCCATAACGGCGGGCGAGGTCCGCGCCCACACGCATTTTCTGATCGACCGGAAACGAGTTCCATGCCTTGTCGAATTCTTCGGCGGAAACGTTGAAGCGCTCAAACAGCTTCTGAATCGCCTCGATCCGGGTCAGTCGATTGCCGCGCCTGTGGTATTCGATGAAGGTCGCATTATTGAACTCGCCGAGATCGGCAATCATGCCGTTTTTTTCGAGCAGCTCCGCCGTGTAATACGTTTGTGCATGCATCATAGCGAGCCGATTAAACACGGCCGGTATACGGACGAAGCGAACGCCTGGATCCTTGGTTTCCAGCCACGTCTTGATGTAGGGCTCCAGGGTGAAACAATGCGGGCAGCTGTACATAAAGGATTCTGCGACCTCGATCTTGTCCGCACCTCCGACGGTCGGCTGCGTCGGCATCAGGCGGAAGTAGTGCTGGCCTTCCTTGTACTTCCATTCACGCGCCTCGACTTCGGTGTCAGCGACAGCCAGCACGATGGCCTCGTCCTCGTCCTCGAGTGCCTCTTCCGATGCCGATTCTTCAACCACTTCGAGTGTCTCCGTAGCGGCTTCTTGCGTTTCCTCGGTGGCTGCCTCATCAGCGACAACTTCGGGGGCAGGCGCTTCAACGGCTGTCGTGTCGTCGGCAGGCGCCGTCGTTTCTTCTTTGCTGCATGCCGCCAGCGCAAACAGCGCCACAGCAATCCATATCAGATGCTTCATAGTGTGTCTTCCTGAAACTGTCTAGTTGCTTATTTCAGACCCTGAACATAGGAAGAAAGTGCCGCGATATCTTCCTTGCTGAGGCGCTCCGCGATGTCGCGCATAATGCGCGTTTTGCCATCGCTTACCCGGGCGCCAGAGGCATAGTCGGTAAGTTGCTTGGCCGTATAATCTGCGTGTTGGCCTTGAAGAGTCGGGTATTTGGCGGCCGGGTTACCACGCCCGGTCGGGCCATGGCAGGCCAGGCAGGCCGAGACGCCGTTTTCAGTATTGCCGCCCCGATAAAGCGCTTCACCGCGGTTGACCGTGCTTGCATCTTTCACTGACTGGGCCGCAGCCGGCAGGTTTTCGAAATAGACCGCGAGGTCGGCCATGTCCTGATCCGACAACAGCATTGCCTGGGCAGACATCAGCGGGTCCGTGCGCGAACCTTCTTTGAAGGCCTTGAGTTGTGCGAGCAGATACGGCGCATTCTGGCCGGCAATATTCGGCCACATGGGGCTGACGCTATTGCCTTCGGGGCCGTGGCAGGCAGCGCATGTCAGGGACTTGGCCTTGCCGTCCTCAATTGAACCGTCGACCAGGCTGTCCGCCTGAACCTGGGTTGCTGCCAACGCCAGACCGGTGATCGCAATAAGCGAAGCGAGCTTGTTTTTCATACTTTCTATCCGTTACTTCCCTGCGGTGGCCTGGGCCATCGCTGTGATACAGAAATAGTGTCTGAGTCGCACCGGGTCCGATGCTGGGTTGGATCGCAGCTTGTCACCTTGCTGCGTGACCCCGAACCGGTCAAACTTGCTGCCAGGCCCTGTACTCAGCAAGCGCAAATTATACACACAAACCACGGGGCATACCCATGTCGCAATATCCACAAGCCTCCTTCATCAAGAGCGCGAATGCGCCCAAACAATTCGTTCCGGACGAAGGGGTCGAGGTGGCGTTCGCCGGCCGCTCAAATGCCGGAAAGTCGAGCGCGATCAATATCATTGTCAACCGGCGCCAGTTTGCGCGCACCAGCAAGACCCCCGGTCGGACGCAGCTTGTGAACTTCTTCAGCCTGAGAGAGCGGGAACGTCTCGTGGATCTGCCCGGATATGGTTTTGCCAGGGTTCCCGGCAGCACGCGTCATCACTGGGCCGACCTTATGGCGGACTACTTTGAAATGCGCAAAAGCCTGACCGGCATGTTCCTGATTGTCGATATTCGCCGCCAGCTTACGGATTTCGATCGGCGCATGCTGGCCTTCGCCGACTCGGTAGGCCTGCCCGTGCACGTGCTTCTCACCAAGGCGGACAAGTTGAAGCGGGGACAGGCGGCGAAGGCCTTGCTGGAGGTTCGGCGTGACCTGGGGTCAACGGCCACGGTGCAGCAGTTCTCGGCGCTGAATCGGCTGGGCGAAGAAGAGGCTCGCGCAAAACTCGAAGAATTCCTGAAGCTCGTTCCCGGGCAATAAAAAGACCCCGAAGCACCATTGGTGCCCCGGGGTCAGATGGAGCAACAGGCTTGGGGTTACCTTGTTGCACGCCTATTTAGGGAGGTAAACAGGCGAGTACTTACGCACTCGGTAAATTAGAGGT
>JBFFOS010000144.1:0-6567 GCA_041574375.1 Woeseiaceae bacterium | reverse complement strand
TCTGCGTCGCCGTCGCGTGTGGACCCGCGTCTGAGAGGGTATTATCAGGGCGCGCTGGCTGATGGCGCATGCATTGTGTTCAAGAAATCGCGCCTGGAACCTGATCGGAAATTGATTTTGATAAAGCAAAGTCGGAACTTGATTGGAGTTGTGCTCGTCGGCCTCGTGCTGGCGGCCTGCAGCCCGGATGCCGAAATACGACAATCGCCCGGCATCAGCGATGACGCCATCCTGATCGGATCGTCATCCGCCTTGACTGGCCATGCCAGCTTCCTGGGCAGCCAGTACACCCTTGGCAGCAAAGTATGGTTCAAAGAAGTCAATGCCGCGGGAGGCATTCATGGCCGCAGGATTGACTTCCTCACCTACGACGACGCCTACGAGCCGGGTAAGACGGTAGCCAATTCCAGGCGGCTGATCGCCGAAGATCGTGTGTTCATGCTGTTCGACTACGTCGGCACGCCAACCTCGGTTCAAATCATCGACATGATGCACGACGAGAACATCCCTGCCTTTGGTTTTCTGACAGGTGCGGAGATGCTGAGGACCCCGTTCCGCCCCAATACGTTTCATGTCCGAGCCTCCTACTATCACGAGGCCGAAGGCGCCATTGCGTATTTTGTCGATCATCTGGGATTCGAGAAAATTGCAGTGATGTACCAGGACGATGCTTTCGGTCTGGCGGTGCTGGCAGGCGTGCAGCTCTCAATGCGCAAGAGAGGCCTGGAGATCATTGCAACCGACAAGTTTGCACGCGGATCCCTGGAACTGGACAGGCCGGTTGACACCATTTCGAACAGTGGCGCTGATGCTGTCATCCTGGTGGGCACGTACAGTCCGCTCGCGAAATTCATTAAGGGCGTTCACGACGCCGGTCATCGTCCGTATTTCCATACGGTATCTTTTGTGGGCTCGAGGGCATTCGGCAAGGCAATCCTGGAAGAAGGTGTCAATCGCTCGCAATTCGACCGGATCATCGTCACGCAGGTGGTTCCGTCACCGTATTCCGAAGACCTGGAAGCCGTGCGCGAATACCAGGCGCAACTGGCGAAGCACTTCCCCGAAGAAACTCCCAATTTTGTCTCGCTCGAGGGCTATATCAACGCGCGTGCGTTGACCAGAATTCTGTCCGAAACGGGGCGGAATCTGTCACGCGAGACAATGAAACAAACCATCGAGGGTATGTCACGGATGGACATCGGAATCGGTATGCCGCTGACGTTCGGCCTGTTTGATCACAGCGGACTGGATGACATTTTTTATTCCCGACTGGGCGAGAACGGCCTTTTCACCGTTTTCGATCTGCCGTCCGAGGAACCATCGGAGCGCGCCGTTGCACGATAACGCGGAGAAGAAGCACTCCCCGGCTGGTCGGACTGCCCAGGACAGCTGGCCAATCTACGCCGTGGCGGCCAGCTTGCTCATTGCGCTGGGGGCTCTGGCATGGTGGGCAGATAACCGCCTGGTGGACCAGGCGCAAAAAGAAATCGGCCGGGAGCTGAATGCGGTTTTGAGCACCACGACGCGGGCGCTGGATCATTGGTTCCAGAATTTCGAGGAGGTTCTGCGCATCTGGGGCTCCGATGATGTGACCTTGGAACTGTCGCAGGCCCTGCTCGACCTTGGGGGCGAATTTGAGGTATTGCGCGCGACACCCCTGCAGTTGCAGATCAGTGACCATCTGCGTCCGGTCCTGGCACTCCCTGGAGTTCGTGGTTACAGCATCTATTCGACCGACGGAACCGTTCTGAGCGGCTCACGTTCATCTGATCTTGGCAGGAAGTCCTCAAGTACGGAGCTCCAGGACTTGATGAAAAGGGCCCTGCAATCGAATTCCGGGGCACTGATCAGTCTGCCGCTCAGGGGCCAGGGAAGGGACTTTGCGACCATGATCGGCGCTTTTGCCGTGCGCGATAAATCCGGGAGTCCCGTCGCGATACTCACTTTGCGGATTGATCCAGAAAGCCAATTTACCGAAATCCTGCAACGGGGACGGATGGGCGAATCCGGCGAAAGTTACGCCTTCAATTCAGCGGGCAAGATGATCAGCGAAAGCCGGTTCGGGGAGGATCTCAAGGCGCTGGCGCTGGTGCCGGACATGGGGGTATCCATTCTCACCGTTGACATTCGTGACCCCGGCGGCAACCTGCTCGAGGGGTACCGACCCACGGTGCAGCGCGAAAAACAACCACTGACGCTGATGGCACGCAGCGCGATCAGTGGGAACGCGGGCGAGAACCTGGAGGGCTATAACGATTACCGCGGCGTTCCGGTCATCGGGGCCTGGAACTGGAGCGCCGACCACGGCTTTGGCGTTACCACTGAAATCGATGTCGACGAGGCTTACCGGTCGCTGTCGGCTACAAGAAGCCTGTTTTATTTCCTGGTCGCATTCAGCGCGCTGCTGGTACTGGCTCTGACAACATACTTCGTGCGAAGCCGGGCGAGAATCTCCGAAACGCTGCAGGAACTCAACAAGAGCACCGAACAGACCAACGTCATACTCGAGAACGCGACGGACGGTATCCTGACCATAGATGACAAACAGATAGTCGTCCGATTCAATCCTGCATGCGAGCAAATCTGGGGTTACCGGGCAGAGGAAGTGATCGGGCAGGATTTGAATATGCTGCTTCCCGAGTACGTCCGTGAGGGCCACCTCGCAAACGTACACCACTTCCGGGATTCGAAGGTCGGCGGCGTCCACATTGAGGACCGCGGCCTGAACCTGTTCGGCCTGACCAAAAAGGGGGTAGTGTTTCCCGCCGAAGTTGGCATTTCCATGGGTGTGGTCGATGGCGAAGCGCAGTACACGGCGTTTATCAAGGACGTCACCGAGCGAAAGAAAGCCGAGGCCGAGATCCTGAAAGCCAAAAACGTCGCTGACTCCGCATTGAGGGAACTGGAAGGTGTCAACAGCGTCATTTTGCGCTGGCTGCCCGATGCGAGGATTTCGTCGATCAACGACTACGGGTGCGACCTGTTCGGTTACTCGCAACAGGAACTGATCGACAAAACCCTGTTCGAGACCATTGTTCATGATGTTGAACCGGCTCACGATGGTGTCCAGCGCATGGTCGACAACATCCTCGATGACCCGAAATCCTACCTCCATGTGGAGGACATGAACCGAACCAAGGACGGCCAAGAGTTATGGATGTCCTGGTCCAACAACCCAATTCTCGACAGCGAAGGCCAGCTCAAGGAAATCCTGGCCATCGGTGTGGACATCACTGAGCGCAGGGAGCTGGAGAAGGAGCTGCAGGCCGCCAAGGAAGTCGCGGAATCCGCGACCCAGGCGAAGGGCGACTTCCTGGCCAACATGAGCCACGAGATCCGCACGCCGATGAATGCCGTGATTGGTCTGAGCGACCTGTGCCTGAGAACGGATCTGACGCCCAAACAACAAGATTACCTGTCCAAGATCCACGGCTCGGCCATTTCCCTGCTCGGCATCATCAACGACATCCTGGACTTCTCGAAGATCGAGGCCGGCAAGCTCGATATCGAGGAGATCGAGTTCGAAATCGACGATGTGCTGGACAACCTGGCCACGGTGGCCAGCGTCAAGACCCAGGATAAAGGGCTGGAATTGCTGTTCCGGCGAGACCCGCATGTGCCGACGGTACTCATTGGAGATCCGCTGCGCCTCGGCCAGATCCTGATCAACCTGACCAACAACGCGGTCAAGTTCACCGACACTGGCGAAATCGTGGTCGACATCGAACTCCTGGAGCGGGCGCATGACGAGGCGACCCTGGCATTCTCGGTGCGCGATACGGGCATTGGCATGACCCCTGAGCAGCAGGCCAAGCTGTTCCAGTCCTTTTCCCAGGCAGATACCTCGACTACGCGAAAATACGGCGGCACCGGTCTCGGCCTCTCGATCTCCAAACAGTTGGTCGAATTAATGCATGGCGAGATCGGCGTCGACAGCGAGGCGGGTGTGGGTAGTACTTTCCATTTCACGGTTCGGTTGGGCATCGGCGCGGGCGCGCATGAGAAGGAATTCAAGACCATCCCGGACCTGCAGCACCTGCACGCGCTGGTGGCGGACGACAACCCCACCGCCCGGGAAATCCTCGCGGAATACCTCAGGTCATTTCAGTTCGAGGTGGACGCTGCGGCCAACGGAGAGGAGGTGTTCGAGTTAATGGACCGAGCACAACGACCCTACGATCTGATGGTGCTGGATTACCTGATGCCCGGTATGAAGGGTGTCGAAATCGCGGTAAAAATAAAGACTGAGCTCAAGCCCGCCACGGACCCGCACATCATCCTGATCTCGGCGTACAGCTCGGGGGATGTGATGGACAAGCCCGGCGGCGAGTTCATCGACCAGTTCCTGCCCAAGCCTGTCAGCCCCTCACACCTGTTCGACGCCGTCATGGTGGCCTTTGGCGTCGCGACCGAGGGCGATCGTCGGAAGAAGGCTGGCCGTGAATTCGACCTGCAAACGCTGCGGCCGGTTCAGGGCGCGCACATTCTTCTGGTGGAAGACAACGAGATCAACCAACAGGTAGCCAGTGAAATTCTGGAACAGGCCGGATTTTTTGTCGACATTGCCAACCATGGCCAGGAGGCGTTGGCCCGGCTGGAAACTGACGATTATGACTGCGTGTTAATGGACGTACAGATGCCGGTAATGGATGGCTTCACAGCCACCGGCAAGATTCGCGAGCAGGAGTGCTACACGGACTTACCCGTGCTGGCCATGACCGCCAACGCCACCGTTGAAGACCGGAACAAGTCCCTGGCCGCCGGCATGAATGAGCACATCGCCAAGCCGATCAACCCGCAAATTTTGTTCGAGGCTCTGCTGCGCTGGATACCGCATGCCGAACGCGAGCTCCCGAAGGGGTTCGAAGCATCGTCGAATACCGATGATGACCAGGAGATTCCTGAACTGGCCGGTATCGATACGGCGGCAGGCGTGGCGCGCCTCGGTGGCAACGTGGTTTCTTATCTGAGACTGCTGGACAAGTTTGCTGACAACCAGGCCGACGCTGCTGATCAAATTCGAAAAGCGCACGACGCGGGCAACCGTGAGGAGGCTATCCGGGCCGCCCACACTCTTAAGGGGGTGAGCGGCAGTATCGGCGCGACGGCATTGCAGGAAGTGGCCCAGCAATTGGAAACCACTCTGAAAGCGGGTGAGGATGGCTCGTTGGAGGTCCTGTGTTCGCAGGCAGAATTGGAGCTTGCCAGGGTCGTCGGGTTGATCGATAGCTTGCAGGCGCGACCCGCCGCCACGTCCGGAAAGCGTGGCGCGCTGCCGGCTGATTTCGATGAGCAATTGAAAGCCCTGCTGGCGTTGCTGGAAGACTACGACTCGGCAGCGGAGGACAAGCTGTTCGACATCCTCGAACAGGTGCGGGGAAGCGAGGCCGAAGACACGCTGAAAGCCTTGCAGAAACCGATCGGGCAGTATGACCTCGAAGCGGCTGCCGAAGCTCTGAAACCGATCATCGAAGAACTTGTAAACCGGACAGGCGAAGATGGCTGATCGCAGCAAACAAGTCGTCATCTTGGCCGTGGACGACACGCCGGAGAACCTGGACGTGGTCAAGGGTGCACTCGGCGGCGACTACGTCATCAAGGCGGCCATTAACGGCATGATTGCATTGAAGATCGCACAGAAAGTGCCGCCTGAGTTGATTCTGCTGGACATTCGCATGCCCGGCATGGACGGTTTCGAGGTCATGAGCCAGTTACAGGCCAATGAGACGACGCGGCGGATCCCGGTGATCTTCCTGACCGGCGAGTCGGACAGCGAGGTCAGGACGCGGGCGCGCGACATGGGCGCCGCAGGCTTTGTGACCAAGCCCATCGATGGCGCTACCCTGCGACAGACGGTCGCTTCCGCGTTTTCGGAAAGGGGTGCTTGAAATGACAGTCTCCGCATCGAAGCCGGTGGTCCTTGCAGTAGATGACACACCCGAAAACCTGGACGTGGTTAAGGGCATCCTCGCCACCGACTACATGGTCAAGGCTGCCATCAACGGCGAGATGGCGTTGAAAATCGTCGAGAAGGCGCCGCCGGATCTCATCCTGCTGGATATCATGATGCCTGGTATGAGTGGTTACGAGGTATGCGAACAACTCAAGGCCAATCCGGATACGCGGGATATTCCGGTGATCTTTCTGACCGCCATGGAACAAACCACGGACGAGGCTAAAGGCTTCGATCTTGGAGCGGCGGATTACATCACGAAACCGGTCAATCCCCCGATCCTGCAGGCCAGGGTGCGGACGCACCTCGCTTTGAAACAGAGCATGGATGAGCTGCAGGCTGCGTACGCAATAATCAAGAAGCACAGCGAGCGCATGGAGCAGGAGCTCAGTGTCGGCCATGACATCCAGATGAGCATGCTGCCGATCACATTCCCCGAGAAACCCGAATTTGCGCTCCACGCCTGCCTTCAGCCGGCCCGAGAGGTTGGCGGCGATTTCTACGACTTCTTTTTTGTCGATGACGACAAGATCTGCCTTGTCGTGGGCGATGTGTCAGGCAAGGGCGTGCCAGCAGCGCTTTTCATGGCTGTCACGAAGACCATGCTGAAGACC
>JBFFOS010000143.1:0-6659 GCA_041574375.1 Woeseiaceae bacterium | reverse complement strand
CGCTTCGCCTCTTCATACTCTTTCCTGGCTTGCTCTTTTTCACGTATCTCCCCCTCGATAAAGCGATCGCCGATGTGCAACCGCATTTGATCGACCGCCGCCCTGTCCGGCAGCGGAAACACGTAGATGCCTTCGACCCACTCTGAACCTTCGTTGCGGAATGTCTGTCGTATCGAGACACGCGCGACGAGGCCGCTGATTTTCAAGTCGACGTCGGTATTGATCGTCGTTGCCGTGGAGTAACCTTCGGCCATCTTCCAGAGCAGGCTGCCTGCCTGCGCCTGGTTAGGGGTCATCTCTTCGGCGGACAAGGGCTCCGGCAACACCTGGAGTATGAGCACGAGCGCCAGCACCCATAGCCAGGCGCGAATTTCGGATTTGATGTTATGCATTGCAGCCTCCCTCTTGCTTACTCACTATTGGAACGGGGTAAAGAGCCAGACCGCGGGCCGCGTCGTGGCATTGCACGGGCGGAATGTGGCAAATTGTGACCGTTGCAGAAGGAGGCCTCCGTGGCTAAGCGAATAGCGATCGTCGAAGACGAAGCGGCAATCAGGGACAACTACGCGGCGGCATTCCGTCGTGAGGGCTACATCGTGGACGGCTACGAAGCACGGCAGCCGGCGCTGGACGCGTTTGAAGGCCGCCTGCCCGACCTTGTCGTTATTGATATAAACCTCAAGGACGACGTAGAAGGAGGCTTCGAGTTGTGCCGCGAGCTGCGCGCGCGCTCGACCGACCTGCCCATCATCTTTCTGACCGCGCGTGACAGCGAGTTCGATGCGGTATCGGGGCTGCGCCTCGGTGCCGATGATTACCTGACCAAGGACATCAGCCTGCCGCACCTCATGGCACGCATTGCAGCCTTGTTTCGACGCCTTGACGCAATGCAGAAACCACAGGGAAAAGAGGCCCGGATAACGCGCGGCGACCTCGTGATCGACACGGAGCGCATGTCGATTCACTGGCAAGATCATGCTGTTGGCCTGACGTTAACCGAGTTCTGGCTGGTCCACGCGCTTGCCCGCTACCCCGGGCATGTCAAGAACCGGCAGCAGCTCATGGATGCGGCACAGGCAGTGTTGGACGACAACACGATTACGTCCCACATCAAGCGCATACGCCGCAAATTCCACGCCATCGATGCAGACTTCGACTCCATCGAGACGGTCTATGGCATGGGCTATCGCTGGCTCAGCGATTAGATGAATCTCCGGCGCCAGCTGCTTCTCGTCAGCTTGCTTACGCTGATGCTGCCCTGGGCCGGGTGTGAGTTCATTCGCGAAACCGAGATCGCGCTTCGCGACGGGCAGCAGGAAATTCTTGCCGGCATGGCGCGAGCCGTCGCCAGCTCACTGCGACAACATCGCGAAGAATTTCCGCTTCGCGACAGCGCGTTCCCCGTGGATGGGCAGGTATACATCCACGCGCTCATGGCGCGGCCCGAGATCGACGGCTATTTCGATGACTGGCCCCTCAACAGTGACTCGTTGCGCTCCATGCGCGGCTCCGAGGGGCCTGTCGTTTTCGCCGTTGGCTCGAACGCGCAGGCCGTGTACCTGTATATCGATGTGCGCGACCGCAACGTCGTATACGGCAAGGACCAGGTCGAGCTCATCAGCAGCAGTCCGCCCTACCTGCAGGAGAGGATCATCTTTAAGGCCGAAGCCCCGGGTCGAATTCTCAGCACGAAGCAGAACCAGTACGGCTTTGCGCCCGAGCCAACGATTTCAGCCTGGTGGCAGGATGTTCCCGGTGGCTACCGGGTTGAAGCACGGATTCCGTCGGGCCTGCTTGGCACCAACCTTGGCTTTTCTGTCAGCAATACGGATAACCCGGAGTCTGCCGGCACACGCAGCAACTCGTATATCGGGCGCTTCCCGGGTCCTGCTCGTCAGGAGGTCGCGGAGCTGATGCGCGCCGCGGCAAACCATGTGCAGGCGGACATGCGCCTCCTCATCACGGACGCCGATGGCTGGCGTATCGGCCAGTCCGGGGAACTCGGCTCCGGAGGACACGGCACTGATAGCTCACGCGTAATGCAGCGCGCTTACGATTTGTTGCTGGAAAAAGGCGACGAAGCCGCACTCGCCGAGCCTGATGCGCTCGGCCGTGAACAGCAGCCCTATGTCAGTGCTGCTCTCGAAGGTCGTGAGTCCGGTGCGTGGTTTCGCAGCTCCGACACAGGCAAGGCGGTCGTTGCCGTCGCTGCGCCTGTTACGGTCGGTAGCGAGATACTGGGTGCCGTGATCCTGCAGCAGGGCACTGACGCAATACTCAGCCTGACCAACGAAGGCCTTTCTCGCCTGATCTACCTGACATTGATTACGACACTGGTTGTTGCCGGCACTCTGCTTGGCTACGCCACATGGCTGTCACGCCGTATTCGGGCACTGTCGATTGCGGCCGAAGACGCGCTCGAGGGAGAGAATCTGAACACGGCGTTACCAAGCGCCCTCGCCGACGATGAGATTGGTGACCTGTCGCGGAGTTTCTCCTGGGTCCTGCAACAGCTCGGGGAATACAACGATTACCTGCGCTCGCTTGCATCGAAACTGTCGCATGAGCTGAGAACGCCACTGGCAATTGTTACGTCGTCGCTCGAGAACCTCGAGCACGAACCGCTCAACGAAGCTTCGCTCGGTTACACGGCCCGGGCTCGCGAAGGTGCCGATCGACTGCGTCGGATCCTGAGCGCCATGAGTGAAGCGAGCCGCGTCGAAGAGCTCATGAGAAATGCCGAGCCCGAGCGCTTCGACCTGCGCGCAGTGCTTGACTCCATTACGCGAGCGTATCGTGATGCCTACACGGAACGTACATTCGACTTCGCCTGTGACCTCGACAATGCTTCGGCTATGGGTTCGCCGGAACTGCTGATCCAGATGCTGGACAAGCTCGTCGACAACGCGGTTGATTTCAGCGGTCGCGGCGACACGATCTCGATAGGCCTTTCAGCAACCGATGACACACTCGAGGTAACGGTCACCAACCCGGGGCCGCCGTTGCCCGAACGCATGCGATCGCAAATGTTCGATTCGATGGTTTCCATGCGCGGCGGCAAGGATTCGAAACACCTGGGCCTTGGTCTGTACATTGCACGATTGATAGCCGAGGGTCACGGCGGTCGTATCCGCGCCGATAATGTCGAGGGCGGCGTGCGCTTTACCGTGACCGTGCCGTGTAATACGCCGTGACAACAGGGTCCTGCGACACGCGCTGCGCATGCGCAACGAGCCGCGGCGCCAGACGCTCGACAATGTCGGTCGGGATGTGATCGAGCTGGCCGGACATCAGCCACTGCGTGATGCCGACAACTTTGAGGTCAGCAACCGTCAGCCGATTGTCGGCAAGATAATCACCGCCACGCTCCAGCAACTCATCCAGGCCCTTCAGGATGACTGCTACCCAGCCGTCGGCCAGCTTCTCCCGGGCCGCCTTGAGCTTCTCGCCCTCCAGTCCGAACGTATGCACCACGTGGTGAAGTAAGTCCTCGATCGCACCCATCGCTTCATCACAGTACAGGGCCTGCAAATCATCGTCGGGATACAGGCCCGCCATTTTGCCGACATACCGACACATGGCGTTGCTCTGCGTGACCGCGACGTCATCGATTTCGAGTACCGGAACGCAGTTGAATCGATAGCTGGCTCGCGCCTCGACAAACTCTGAAAAAGAAATGCGAATGTCTTCGAATTCGATACCTGCTGCGTGGAACGCAATTCGAATCGGTTCCGCGCGGCCACCATCCATGTCGAAGTACGTCAGTCGATATTTGGGCATGATGCATTGTCTCCTGTGCTTCGCCGGTCCGGCCAAAGTGAGGTTTCGGCTGACCACTATCTCAGGAACTACCGCGATGAGCCAGATCAGCGCGCCTGCCTGACTCGTTCAGACTGGCGTTGTCCGCTCTCGCATACCCTGCTTTTCCAGCCACGCCGGATCGACGTTGACTCTCGAGAGATCGTCGTCCACAAGTCCGAGCACTTTGGGATTCATGACCCGGTACCAGAGCGGCGGCACGTAGGCGAGCAGGAACATGCCGAAGTAGCCGCTGGGCAACTGCGGAACATTGTCATAGTGCCTCAGGGACTGGTAGCGGCGAGTCGCGTAAGTGTGGTGGTCAGAATGTCGCTCGAGGTGAACCAGTACAAGATTCGAGGCGATGTGGTTGGCATTCCAGGAGTGGTGCGGCTGGCAGCGCTCATACCGCCCGTCCGGGCGTTTTTCCCGCAACAGCCCGTAGTGCTCGATGTAGTTCGCGCTGGTCAGTTGCCACCATGCAAAAGCCATCTGGATCAGGAGGAACGCCAGGACCTGTGGACCGAAGGCCAGGATCAGCCCGCCGTAGAGCAGCACCGAAATGGCGTACGACTGCAGGATCTCGTTGTTCAGGCCCCACGTACTGTGGCCGCAGCGCTTGAGGCGCCTTTGCTCAAGTCGCCAGGCGCGCTTTAGTCCCCCGGGGATTTCCCGCAGGGCGAATCGATAAATGCTCTCACCAAAACGTGAACTCGCCGTGTCTTCGGGTGTGGCTACCTCGGCGTGGTGCCCGGCATTGTGTTCCGTGGAGAAGTGGCCATAGAACGGCACCGCAAGCGCCAGCCTGGCCATCAGCCGATCGGCCTTCGGTTTTTTGTGGCCGAGTTCGTGCCCCAGGTTGAGACTGAAACCACCGATCGCACCCACGAGCAGGCTGAGACCCGTCAATCCGAACCAGCCAAGATCATAGGTGGCAACAAACCACGCACCACCAATCAGCACCGCAAAGTGCAGCGGCACGGCGATATAGATCAGCAACCGGTAGTAAAGGTCCGCCTCCAGCTGCGGCACGATCTGCTCGGGCGGGTTACTCGTATCGTTCTGGAAGAGGTAATCCAAAAGCGGCACCAGTACGTAGACGGCTACGAGTGGCACCCACAAGGTCCATTCCTGCCCGCTCCAGGCCATCAGGCCCATGCCGACGAAAGGGATCAGGGGGAAAAACATCGCCAACAGCCAGAGATACCGCTTCTCGTCACGGTAGCTGATCCGCCCCGCCGTCGGGTCGTCGAACGTATAAGTCTTCATGGCCTGTATTCCTGAGCGCAAATATCAGCAAAAAGCATGCGGGAAGCTCGTCGCGAGAAGAAGCGTATGTGTTGACAATAGTCTGTCATAAAGTGACAAAATACCAATCTATGATCACTAGTGACCAGAAATGGCGGATGCCGGCGACCTATTTGAAGGTGATCGTGCAGGAGGCGGGCGCCGCCAACCTGCCCGTTGATTCCCTTCTTGCGGCCACCGACCTGACCCGGGAGGCACTTCTTTCGAGCGATGAGCCGGTCTCATTTGCCACTACCCTGCAAGTTCTGTCCAATGCGGAGCGCTTGCTCGGCCCGGGCTGGCACCTGCTCCTCGCCATGCGCCTGACGGTCCCCGCTCACGGACCGCTGGGATTCGCGGTGGTTACCGCGCCCAACATGCGTTCATCGGTTGACGTCTTACTGCGCTTCATCGGCACGCGAGCACCATTCCTTTGGTCGGCCGGTGCGATTGAGGGAGACGAGTTCGTACTGCGATTCTACGAAACGACGGACATGGGCGATCAACGTGGCACGCTGATGGAACTGGCAGCCTTGTCGCTCCAGGAACTGATGGAGCGACCGTTGGGCCGCAGGATATCGGGCGCGAAGCTGGCCTTCACTTATGCCGCGCCGCCATACCTCGAAGCTGTCGAGCAGGCGTTTCATGCAGACGTCACTTTTTCAGCGCGCCAGCATTCCCTCCGCTTTCCGGCAGCCTGGCTGGACGAACCCTGCGCACTCTATGACGAAGGCATGCATCGCTACCTCGTAAATCGTTGCGAGGAGGAGTTGCTTGCAACCGCGGGCACACTGCCGGCCGAGATTGCGGTGCGCCAGGCGCTGCTTGCCCGCCCGGGCGCGGTTCCCGGCCTGGCCGAGATTGCCGCTTCCCAGCATGTCTCTCCACGCACATTGATTCGTCGCCTGAAACAGGGCAATACCTCCTACCAGTCCATCCTGGATGATGTGCGCAAGACTGTGTCGCGCGACTTCCTGCGAAACTCGTCCATGAGTGTCGCCCGCATATCGTGGCGACTGGGTTTCCAGGACCCTTCCAATTTCAGTCGCGCTTTTCGCAACTGGTATGGCATGTCGCCGCAACAATACCGTAAGCAGTCCGCGCGCTTCTCCAGCACTGACGGAATGTCGGCAGAATAATTAGAAAAAAACGCCCGGGTGTAAGCGCTTCGAGACGGCTCCTTTTGGGTGACTACCGTTAACGAGGATGGGGAGGCAGGCATGTCCAGTGGTGCCTCTCTGCGGCGGCCACGTGGTAGATTATGACGTAAACAAAAGAAGCGCCGCAGTAAAAAAACGGGCCGGGTTTCGGCCCACCAAATTGATTGAACAAACAAAGGAAAGGGCATGCCCAGATCATTAACTAGCGCAGCATCACTAATAAGCTTGCTGTGGCTCTACGGCCTCACATCCGTTGCCGTGGCGTCCGAAGTACCGGACGATGGCGATTCCTGTGAAGGGTTTGGCGAGTACTCCTATATTTGCGGCCCGGTAAGTGCCGAAGACCTGGTACTTATTCCAGACACAAAATGGGTCGTCGCAAGCGGTTTCGGCGGGGACGTGTCCCTGTACCTT
>JBFFOS010000142.1:0-6694 GCA_041574375.1 Woeseiaceae bacterium | reverse complement strand
TAGCTTCAGGTGCTAGTGGGGGTAACCCCGTGGAGGTTCAAGTCCTCTCCTGGGCACCAAACGCTCAAAGACCCCCGCCGGGGGTCTTTGCGTTTGTGACCTCCAGACAGGACGGCCGCCAGGGTGCCTTCGGACTCCACGCTGCACCCCCCAAGGTTCGTCAGTTTCAATGATCATCGGGGCTACCCTAAACTGAACAAACCAATCCGGTGCTCGATCTGCGGCAAGCTAATTAGCTCGGTTCAAGTCCTCTCCTGGGCACCAAACGCTCAAAGACCCCCGCCGGGGGTCTTTGCGGTTGTGACCTCCAGACAGGACGGCCGCCAGGGTGCCTTCATGAAGTCTTCAAATGCCGTCGGCAAGGCGCCTTAATCCCCGTCAGCTGGAGATCTGCTCAGCCGGTACGTATGCCCGGCCTTGAACGGCCCCGGAACCTCCGTCGTCCCTCCGGTCGACCAGCTTATTTCCAGGCGCTCAATCGTGTCATATTCCCCGAGACCAAAATGCGCGACAGGCTCGTCAAACGAGAGATACCCGCCGCTCGATTTGAGCTCGCGCATTTGATGGCGCTCGCCGTCCGGCCCGTAATGAATCGTAAACTTGGTGCCGATACCATCCCGGTTGCCAATCTCATCGCGCAGCTCGAAGCTGATGCTGTTGCCGCTGCCGTTATTGTTGCGCAACAGCCATAACGGACCGTTTATTGAATTGGTCACGAAATCCAGGTCACCGTCCCTGTCGAAATCCAGGACGGTGTACGCGCTCACAATCATGAAATTCTGAAAGCCAAACGCATCCGTCTGCTCGCTGAACCTTTTGCCGCCCTCGTTGTGAAAAAAGAAATTGGCGGTCGTGCCTGACGGCGTAGCGCGGAACCAGGAACCCGCAACGACGAAGAGATCCTGCCACTCGTCATTGTCCACGTCGGCAAAACGCGCGTTCCAGCTCCAACCCGTGAATTTCACGCCAGCGCGCTCGGACTCATCCGTGAACCGCTGCCCGGCTGAATCCCAGGTCAGAAGGACGTTTTCGTTCATCAGCTGCGGAATCGCCTGTTCCAGCATTGCCGGATCGTGAGGAAGAATGCCCTCGAAGAAATTTCGACACAACGAGTAGGTTCGCACCTCGGATTTCGGAATCCGTTCGCAGAGTTCCGGATCGCGAATGCGCTGGGCGGTCATCATGACCTGCATACCGATGCATTCCTTACGGTCCTTCTCGTCCGGCACCTTGGCGCAGTTGCGGACATTTTTCGGCTGGTGATTGGCGCCGTAGAAAAACCCCTCCCGGGTCGCCATGTTGGCCAGGCAACGTTCGCGAACAGACGACTCGGCTATTTCGTCACAGTAGCGATCCAATGCAAGCATCTGCACCTCTGCAGATGGACCCGTCGCGCGGGCCGTCGCCTGGTCCACAAACATGTCGAGATCGAGATCATTGTCGTAGTCGCCGGTATCGAAGCTCATTGTCGTTTGGGTGGAATGCGGGACCACACCGTCGCGGCGCTCAATCAGGCGGAAACCGCCTTTGCCGTCGCCATGGTAATAGAAATCAGGTTCCTCGAAATCGTTACCGACTGCGAGGTCAAGCCAGCCATCCCCGTTCCAGTCTGACAGCAGCGTGCTCAATGTCTCGCCTACCAGCTCAACGAGCGGCGTTATTTCAAAAGCGCCGCCCTCGTTTATCCATAGCTCGTTTTGCGAACGTGGCGGCGGGTGCTTTTTGCTGGCCCCGGCGAACCAGTTACCGATAACGAAGTCCAGGTCACCATCACGATCGACGTCTCCGAAAGACGCGGTCAAGCTCAGTACCGCTTCGCCCCGGGGCAGCTGTCGCAGCCCGGCTGATGTGAATTTCCCCTCCTGGTTCAACAGGAAAAAATTACCCTGCAGATAGGTTGTCCCGAACAGGTCCAGCCAGCCGTCGCCGTCAATGTCGACCAGGGCAACATTAAAAATGGCAATGTCATCCTGCCCGGTCACATCCATTTCAATTGGGGAAAAACGCTGACCATCCTGGTTCATGTAAATCATGACAAACGCGCCGTTGGCAGACACGACATCCGGCCAGCCATCGCGGTTTATGTCGCCGGAGGCGATGCCCCCGCCATTGAAAAACGGCGGGTAGAAATCCCTGGGACTGAAGTAATTCTCCTGGTGCAAGCCGAACAAGCTGCCGTCGAATCGCGTGAAGGGAACATCGTCCGTACCCGCTCTAGGCCGAAAGGGCACCGCATCGATGCTGACGCGGTGGCCTTGAGCGTCCTGAATGGCCCCAGCCTCGGCCCACGAGTGAGCTGACGCAGCCGACAGCGCAAAAGCAAGTATCAGTGTTGAGCGCAGCACCATCTAGTTTTCTTGCTCCAGGAATTCCAGCATGTCCCGGAGCTCGGCCTGGTGAATCTCCTCGGCGACGATACCGCCGCCTATTCCCATTACGACGAGCACGGCCGTCAATACGACAGCCACGCGCCGGGATATCGTATTCCAGACGATGAAGAACGGATAGATGCTGAAAATTCCCAGGGTAAACAGCAAGGTCATGGAATAGATCATCGGCACGCCGGCGGAAATCAGCACCGCAACCACGACAAGATCGAACGCAACCGGCACCGGCAGGAAAATCCCAACCAACGCTACGACGGCAACGGACAGGATGCCCGGTTCGAAGTCGATCAACGACTGCAGTGGAACCAAATGTGCGACCACGGCTCCCAGCGCGCCGGCCAGCAGCATCAACGGGACAGTTCGTAAGACGACGTAGCCGAAGTTTCGCACCAGCAGGACGGATGCGCCGCGAGCTGCCGCCAGCCAGCCCTCGTTCGCTGGCGCTGGAGTTGCCGGTATCGCGCAAACGGCGTCATCGTAACTTTGCGCTCGCTCCGTGGGAAAGATCCAGCGTGATAGCAGGGGCACGAGAACCAGGATGAAAGTCAGGGTCAGGACCAGCTTGATCACGGTCAGGTACAGCGGAAATATCGAGAAGAGCATGGTCAGTATAATCACGTTCAGTGTCGGCGAACTGAACATGGTGGCCAGGGTCGTTTCAAGACGAGCGCCGCCGTCATGCATTCCCTTCGCCACCGGTGCCGCGCAGTTGACGCAGACGCCAAGCGGTGTGCCAACGGCTACTCCGATCAGCGTGTTCACGAAGCCGTTGCTGTGTCCACGGGCAGGGATCATTCCGATCAGGGTAAGAAGACTGGCGCCGATCACGAGCCCGAATGCCATACCTTCGAGGTTCGTCTCGACCCAGTTGATCGTGGTGTAGGCGATCCGCTGCATCGGGCCATCGTCCGGCTGGATCTGGATTGACGCTTCGAAGGAGAGCGGGTCTTCGAGTGCCGCGTTCCCGCCCATGAGCGCTTACTGGTCGAGCGAAGGGTAGCGGGAACCGCTCCAGAAGGTCACCGCCGCAACGACAATGACCAAAAATACGAACAAAATTCGCTTGTTGAGACGTAATGTCACGGCTGACTACCCTGGCTCGATCTCCGTTCCGTATGCAAAAGGGCCCCCTTGCGGGGGCCCTTGGATCTTACTTGCTGAAGCGACCGCTCAGTTGAAGTCCTTCGTGAACCTCATAGAAACGGTGGTCGGCCTGTGACGGACGCCATAGAGCTGATCGCCGCAGGTTTCCAAGGTACATTCAGCAGTCACGTACAGCGGCGCATCCTCACCCGTCGCGTTCGAGACGAACAGATCGAGTCCCCAGGAGTCGTTACGTATGCCAGCGCTCAGATCCAGTGTTGTCCAGGCCGGGAGCCTGCCAATCTTATCGAAAACAGTTAAATCCAGATCAGCCAAGCGGTCACCATTGTGTGCAAGTGCGCCCTGAAGATGCGCGTCGAATTGACCAACATTAAAGCTATAACGCGCAACAAGATTACCCTTGAACTCCGCCGTGATTGGCAACTCGGTTCCTGCCGGTGCCAGGACCTCGGTACAGACGCCTGCTGTAAAGTTACAGTAGTCGTCCTGCAGCTCGGTGTCATAGAACGCTGCCGCCGCAGAGATCCGCAGGTTATCGGTAGCCAGCCAGATCAGGTTTGCCTCCAGCCCATCGACGTGGGCCGTCGGTCCGTTATTAACGGCGGTAATGGCATTTTCACCGGTAAATGACACCTGGAAGTCGTCCCACTCTTCGTGGAAAACAGCGCCATTGAACTGGAGGCGATTGTCCATCCACTGGGTCTTCCAGCCGATTTCATAGTTGGTCAGGAAGTCCGACACGTAAAAACCAGCTTGCGGATTCCGCTGCACGCCGCCGGCACGGTAGCCCTCGGACCAGGTGAAATACAGCATGCTGCTGTCGCTGACATCCCAGGACAGGTTGACGCGGTAGACGCTGTCGCTCTCCTTGAGCCCCTTATCCACGTTCAGACATGGCTTGTCTTTCCAGTTTGCCTGGCCGTTGAAGTTAGGCGTCCAGCCCGGATCCCCTTCCTGGATATCGCACATCAGCTCGCCCGTACCCGACCACAGGTTAAACCCTGGCGGTTCGTCGGAAAGGGTTCCCGTGCTCCAGTTGGATCCAAAACCGAAGAAGCCCTTAACGGTCACCTCGGGCTCGAAATAGCGCGCCCCCAGCGTCAAGACGAGACTGTCACCAATGTCGAAGTCCACGCTGCCGAATATCGCGTTGTCGCGGTCGGTTCGATACATGCTGTTCAGGTAAACAGTATCTTTAAAGGCTTCGTTGTTGGGATTGTCGTCATAGTCCATCCACATCACCGGACTGATGTCGTTGACGATCCAGTGCTGCTCGAAGTCGTGGAACTGTTTCTGCGTGAAGAATCCCAGCATGCCGCGGATGCTCTTTTCGGGATCAGTGCTGATCCGTAGTTCATGGTTATTTTTCGTGTACTTGTCGTCGTTCGTGTAGCGCGCACCCGACATTACGCGTGAACCAACCTCTGCCGCATCGAAATACGCGGGAACGAAGTAGTTCGGGAGGTCACGTGCGCCGCCGTCATCGGCAAAGTGCAGATCGGAGTAGTACCCGTTCGTGTAAATGGCGTCGTACCAATAGGAATAGTCCGCGTAATCGAACGAGCCGGCCACTTCACGGTCCAGGTAGGAGCCCGAATAGACGACGTCGAAGTTACCGATTCTACCCTCGATGGTCAGGCCGGCCATCATCCATTCATCCTCGGTAAATTCGGGCAGCGTGTGCAGAACCGCGTACTTTCCTGAAGCGCCGAAATCACTGAGATCATCACCCCAGGACCCCTTACCTTCGGATTCCTGGTACATCAACGTCGGGGTGACAGTCCAGTTCTCGTTGAGATCCACGCGCAAGGCTGCACGCGCACCGAGAGTGTCAAGCGTGTTGTAGTTGTCCTTGGCCCGGGTGTTCTCCACGACGATGTCGTCAACACTGCAGTCACCGGCAGGACAAAGGCTAGGATCCTCGACACCCTTGAAGGTGCGGGTGCCCGCCTTGTTGTCAATCCAGCCCCCATCGGACCGGCTCCAGCCAACGAGGCGAATGGCCGCCTTGTCGCCGATGGGCACATTCACGTAGCCCTCGACCGTCATGCCCGTGTCGTCGCCATCAACCAGGTCAGCCTGAGCGCTGATGTTGGCGGAGAAGCCGCTCAAGTCCGGCTTGTTCGTAATTATGCGAATCGTGCCGGCCTGGGAACTGGCGCCGTACAGCGTGCCCTGCGGGCCAGCCAGCGCTTCGACGCGCGAAATATCGTACATGTGTATATCCAGGTTACCCTGAATCGTCGTGAGCGGCAGTTCATCGAGGTACATGCCGACACTCGGCAAAGACGTGGTTGCCTGGCCATCACCGCCAGTTGAAATACCGCGCATGTAGACCAGCGAGAACGAGCTGCCAGCGCCAGTCGAGCCGTTCATTTCGATGGCCACGCTGGGCAGCATCTTGGTGTAGTCCATGAAATTCATCGCGTTCAGCTCTTCCAGAGCCTCGCCGCCCAATGCCTGGATGCTGATAGGAACATCCTGCAGGTTCTCGGCGCGCTTCTGCGCCGTAACGGTGATCTCCTCGATCCCCCCTGACTGCTGAGCCAGCAACGCCGGACTCGCGATCGCGAGCACCACGCCTGCGGCTACTGGTGTGCGCGTGAAGCGGCGCTTCGCATCTAAAGAATTAACTTCCTGCATTTAACTTCCCCGTTTGGCTAAATGGCAACAAAATAAAGACCTACGTTTACGGAAGGTTACACTGCTTTAGATCGATTCGTCCAGTGCGATTGTGACAGGTGTTGTTTTTGTGCGACAGCCAGAAGGGCTCGGGCGATCGCCCCTGGCTCGCGCTTCAGAACTTTGGAATATCGGGGTATGTGTCGAGCACACCCCCTAACGCCTCTTTCAGCGGATCAAGCCATTCCTCGTAGTTCTTCCACTGTTCGACCCCGGCCTTGTATATCGGCTGGCGAACCTGTTCGGAACTCGCTGTTCGCACGGGTCGGTCGCTCTCAAAAAAGCGCAAACAAGCCGGTTCATAGTCGAGGCCGCAGTATTCGAGGACATCGCGCACAACGGACTCCGTGTCTCCGACCGTATCCTCGTAAAAAACACGGTGGATCCGACCCGGCAACACCCCGTCAAAATGCGCCATCAGGTCGACGTAATCGTAATAGAAGCGTCCCATTTCGGTCAGGCCGTAGCTGAATGACTGGCCTTGCGCGTAATACTGCTTGAAATTCGAGAAACCGCAGCCC
>JBFFOS010000141.1:0-6860 GCA_041574375.1 Woeseiaceae bacterium | reverse complement strand
ATCCCGGTATTCAGCCATGCTTCGAGCATATTGACACCCTCGTCCGCCAGGAACGCGTTGCCGCGATTATTGGCCAGGTACAGGAACTGGATGTACTCCCAGCTGGTCGGCTGGTACATCAGGCTGATCGTCGCCGATTCTGCCCCGGCAGGCTGGTTCAGGGGAACTTCGTCATAGTATTCGTAGACACCTCCCGTGCCGGGATTGCCGTACTGGTCGCCCGGTACCGGCAGCGCATTACGCGCCCTCGCGATGTCGTAGCTCATGCCGTACGGCGGGATGCGGTTATCCACGATGACCACGTTGTTGAGCACGAAGTGAAAGGTCTCGTGCGCGGTACCCGGGCCCTGCCCAGCGAGATCAGCAAGCGTGTAGTCCACCTCACCTGTCATCCGATTGAAGCCCAGCGGCATGAGCGAGTCGTAGCCGAGGTCGATTAGCTGTTGTGCCCACTCTTGCGTCATGCCCATGTGGGCCTCGAAGATCTTAGTGTTCGAACCTTGCAGGTCGAGGAGAGATTCGATCTGGACATCCGGGCCTCCCGCCGGGTTGGGCATCGACACGCCGATCGGTCCGTAGGCACCATCTTCTCCGAGCAGCAAGCCAGCAACGTCGTACCACTTGACGTTGAGCCACATGCGGCGCCCTTCCGGGTAGCCTGAGATCAGCTTGTGACCGGTGTGATTGACAATCTTCACGCTACCGCCGTTGTTGGTGATCGACAGCGTCGCCGCCAGCTCCAGCTGTTCTTTCGCGCGCAGTGCGCCGTCGTCCAGCGCGGTGCCGTGGGCCGCCGCGACGCCGCCGCCGAGACGCAGCTTACCGAGGCCGTCCAGGTACTGAATCGCCGCCGGCATCCAGTAGTTGCCGCCAGTCATGTCGTGCAGCGGCAGGTCGGTGCGTACCGGCACGCCGCGCTTGTTGGCGCCCTCGCCGGTGACCGGCCGCATGTGGCAGGACTGGCAGCTGTAATAGCGCGTGGCATCCGGGTTCTGGTAGTCGGGACTGATCGTGCCGTTCTTTGTGGCCGCGTTGTAGATCGCCTCGAGCGCGCCTCCCTGCAGGTCCTCCGGCAGGCTCGGATAGGCCGATACCTTTGTCTGCGAGATCAGGCCGGATTTGTACTCGCTGAAGGTACGCTCGACAACGCCATATTTATAGGGTGGGTTATTGAAAGCCGCCTTGCCGTCGACCGGTCCTCCCAGCGATTGGTCGGCAGTGACCGTTCCCTGCGGTACCCCGTGATTGTGGGCAAGGTTGCCAACCGCCGGGTTCGAGACGTCGTGGCAGGTGCCGCAGAAATCGACGCTTCGATGGTACTCCGACTTCATGAACTGATGGCGCGCCTCGGCGTTGTTGTAGGGACCCAGCTTGTCGCTGCCGCCCCACATCGAACTCATGCCGGAGCCATAGTAGCCCTCCACCGGATTTCCACCGTCATTAGCGACGAATGGTTCGTTCATGACGCCGATGTGCTCGGAATTGTCCGGGTTCGTAAGCTTGTGGCAGTAGTCGCACTCGACTCCGTCGCTGTCGCCTGCTGCGAGGCCGGAGCCGTCGGTCGGCGTCGAGCGTCCGGCGAGCCAGCCGCCGGTGCTATGACAGCGTATGCACAGATCGCCAGAGCCATCGAAATCCTGTTCGGCGATAGCGAGCGTTGCCCAAAAAATCGGGTCGCGACCGGCTTGCGCCATCATACTGCCGCGCCAGTTGTGCGCAGGTTCGACGGACGTGTTGTAGCCGCCGTGGCAGTTGTCGCACTTGTCGGGCGACTCGAGGTTGCCGACCTCCTGCGGTTGCGTTCCGGGCTGCTGGATATCGGTCGGTACCGTTTCAGCGGCAACCGCGATGGATGAAAGGATAAAGAGCAACGCCGTGCAGAGTGTCTTCATGATTATTTCCCCAGGTGCCTTTTTTCTTATTGCGTGAAAATATCATCGGCACCTGGAGTCCTTTGTAAATTCTGGCTTGTACCTATGAGGCCGACTATTGCGCCATCGACGGGAAACGGAATCTCGGTACAAATATCGGTGGAGCATCGTCCCCGGTGGACTCGCTGCACCGCCAGTAACAAAAAAAGCCCCTGAATGGGGCTCTTCTCAGTTGGCTTGCGCTGTTTTCATACGACCCCCTCGTCCAGATTAAAGGCAAGCTCAAGCGACGCTTCCGCCATGAAGAAGGAGTTGCGTGCACGGCGTGTCCCTTTTTTGCAAAAGGCAGAAATCAATTGGCGTTGGTGCCTCGAACCAGCTCTCGCATGCAATTTTTGTTCTTCCCAACAGCAATTTAGCCATCGGGCGGCGGAAAGTGAGAACTGGTTCACACTTTTCTTACAGCCCCAAGTCAGTTTTTTTGAACTCGATCGCGAATTATGTTCAGCGCGAGGTTTCCACCCGTAAAAGTCATAGAAACTTCGCTAGCGGGATTCAACATTTGAATGCATGAATGTGAATTAGACAAATGAAATAGACCAGGGAGTGGTCCATGGCTGGGCATCAGAAGCCAGCAGTAGCGAGCGCAAGCTCGAAAGCGGATCACGCAGGGAACGTGACGACGTTCCCTGCTTTTTTGGTTTTCCGAGGTAGCCCCCAATGACGACGGGCACGCTGCGCTTTCGAACCCTGGCGTCTTTCGTCTTCCTGGTCAGTCTGTTTGGCTATCTTGGCATGCGCTGGGTAGCGGAGACGAGAACCAGCTCTGCCCACCTGTCACCTCCCGCTGTTGAATCATCGCTTAACAATGCTGCCGCCGCGCATGACTCCGGCTCCGCTCGTCCACCGGCCAAGCCGGCCGCCGGGAGCGAGGATCCAGAGCAGCCGTCTGGCTTCGTAGCCAGGCTGTTCGGCCTCCTCGATCGAGACGACCAGCCGCCGCCGGCAGATGCACAGAATGAAATGTCCCCCGCCGCATTGGCCGATCACGCCGAGTGGGTCGAGGAATTTTTCGTCGAGCTCCATTCTCCCGACACCATGACCACAGCAGACGCTACAGAGGAAGCCGGGGTCGGAATCATCTCCGGGATTGCCCAGACATCGTGGGGGAATCCCGTAGAGGGGGTCCTGGTCATGGCCAAGCGGCGAGAGTATTTCAGGAGCGCTGACAGCGACCCGCGCGCCAGCGCGAAGCCCGAATACAAAACCGCGACTAACGCAAGCGGCTTCTTCGCCTTCCGCGATCTGCCCGCCGGCATCTACATGGTCGGCGTTGACGATTCCGGCTTCTTTTCCGCCGCCCGCAGCGAAGTCCGTACCGGGGCCAAGAACGTCAACCTGACGCTGAAGCCGCAGCGCCACGCACAGATTCGGGGCGTCGTCACAGATACGATGGGCAATGCCATCGAAGGCGTGCACATCATGCCACTGGTCAAAGGCATTCCGGCCGGCACCGTCAGCACGACAGGCGGTGAATTCGAACTTGGCGTCACCGTGGACCAAGAACTCAGCGGCTTTCCGCTGCGCTTGCAGGCTAGAGGGTTCAAGGAAACGCGCTACGAGGTCACGGAATCGCAATGGTCGGCAGGCTCGGACACGCCTGTCACCGTCATGATGGAGCCGCTCTATGCATCCGCCATGGTCTCCGGCAGCGTCAAGGATGCTGACGGCTTGCCAGCGGCCGGCGAAATCGTGCGCCTGCACTCGGCAAATCTGAAGCGCAATTATCGCGCGGTAGCTGACCAGGGCGGCGAGTTTGAATTCGACGGTGTAGAGCCGGCCGACGATTACCAGTTGTGGGTTCGCCCGATCGGCCCGTATCGCGACTACGTGCAGGCAAACATTGCGGTAACGGCAGGTTACCTCCGCCGCGATATTGCCCTCGAGAACCTCGAGCGTGGCTACCGCCTCAGCGGCAGGCTATTGGATCCCAGCGGCAGGCCCGTCCCGAACCTGACACTGACGGTGCGCAGCAAGGCGGCGGCGGCGCAGACGTTGCCCGTAACGAGCAACGCCTACGGCGAATTCGTGGTCGAAAACGTGCCGGAAGGCGAACTGGTGTTCGAGTCGCGCAGCATGCCGTATTACTCTGTGACGGGTCTGCACCTCGACGGCGGCGACAGCGACAAGCACGTCGAACTGGTCGTAAACCGCGGCAAGCACAAGCTGCTCGGCAAGGTCGTCGGCAGCGACGGCACGCCGGTCGCCGCGCCCAAGATATCTATTACCGCCTCGAAAACGGTGGGCGGCATGCAGAGCCGCGCCAGCACCAGCACCAGTGCCGATGCAGACGGCCGTTTCATATTTACAGATTTAAGTGCCGGGCAGCACACGATCACCGTGAATGCGCCCGGATTTGAAGGCGTTCGACTACAGCCCGTTGTGGGCAGCGAACGCGAAGTCGTTATCAGGCTGGAGAGAAACACGAGCTGACCAGGCACAAGCATCGCTCGTGTTCTGATCGAACGAAAAGATACAGGTATAAGTTTATGAACCGCATCACCGCAACGACAAATTGGAATTCTCGCCGCAGCTCGAGCGGCGGTGATGTGCTGCAACGAACGGATGCAATCGAATCTTTGCGGTTGCATGCCGTTCATCAATCAAAAACCTCGACAAATTCTGAAGACATTACCTTGCCTATTTCCGCGCTGCCGGTTCAAGAGACCGGTCTATGGATGGCGTCGGCAAGTTTTATTGAGCGCGGAAACGCCCACGGAGAGAAAACCCATGAACACAATTGATACGGTGAAAGCTACGACCTATCGTGCACTGCGCAAGCTGGCAACGCTGATCTTTGCGATTGGTATGCTTGGGAGCCTGCCATCGGCACATGCCTCGGATGCGTTTAGCGTCACTGTGGACGTTGACGGTTCGGATGACGTTCCCTTGCAGGAGGACGTTACGCAAATGGGATTCGATACATCTCATCTCTCGGAATCCGATCCGTATTGGAGTGTTTTCTTTGCTTTTGACGACGTTGCCACGACGAGCGCGTCACAAACCCTGGATGGATGCGCCTTTTTTGATGCCAACAAGGATGGGTATGCAGACTTCAGTGTTTGTGCTTCCCTTTCGAGCAAAGTCACCGGCGAGCCCGCAACACTTAGTAGTGCGGCCTTATATGATTGTAAAGATAGCGAAAACACGGGCGACCAGGGTTCGCGCTGTCCCTTTGTCGGCGGTGGCGGTGACGGCTCCAACGGGATCATCGCCCAGGACCTGAACGGCGATGGCATTTTCGAATCCGACGGCGATGGGAATGCTCTGTCGGCACAACTGGACTCCTGGGTAGCGTTGGGTAGCGATGCAGATCCTTTCTCTGGGGATCCGCTGCATATCTCGGGTAACTGTCGGTCCGACGTGACGGGCAGTTGTCTGCAATCGGACTCCGGCATTACTTTCAAGTTGTTCGTGGATGAGTTCAACGAGCTGACCGGCTCAAAACCTCTCAACCCGACAGACATGACGCTGACCAACGTTTGCAGCTTTACGTCCGTCGATCCAGGTTCGGAGCGCAAGGACTGTATCGTCAACCCCGGATCCGGCTTTATCAAGATCATCAAGAATGTTGCGGACGGCGATCCTGATTCGACTTTCCATTACACGTTAGACGCTGACGCGATTAATGACTGCCCGAGTACATTTTCCGATTGCTTTGCATCGATCCTGACAATTAGCAATACCGGCGAAACAGGGAACCTGGCTGTAGAAGGCGGCATTACGCACACGCTTCTCGAAGTTCTTCCGGACGATAAATGGCAAATTGACAGCGCCACCTGCGACAACGACACGGATCTGCTTGACCCCAATGGGCAACAGGGTGGGCAACTCTTTGTTGGTCCCGGCGAGGTCGTAACCTGTACGTTCGAAAACAGCATTGCTTTTGTCCCGGTGCCGGCAATCAAGATCATCAAGACGGCCGTTGACTCTGCCCCTGATACACACCTTTGGAATGATACAGACGGTGATGGCTATCCAGATGCCGGCGAGACGATCGACTACGAGTTCGACGTCCAGAATACTGGCAATGTTGACTTGTCGTCGGTAGATGTCATCGATGTCCTTGTCGAAATCCAGAGCGCACCGCTCGGCAATATATATTGTCCTGCAACGACGCTTGCCACTGATCCGGATCTCGAGGAGCCTTTCGAAGGCGACTTGATCACCTGTACTGCAAGCTATGTATTGACTCAAGCTGATATAAACGCTGGCCAGGTTTACAACGTTGCCAAAGCCACAGGTACGGATCCGTACGACACGGTAGTCGAAGATACTGATCCTGAGACGGTGCTACTGCCGCCGAATGCGGCGTTGAAGCTGGTGAAGACAGCTACGCCGACGACCTACGACAATGTCGGCGACGAGATAAGCTACAGCTATGTGGTGAGCAACAGCGGCAACGTGTCATTGGCGGGCCCTGTAACGGTCAGCGATGACAAGACTACGGTGTCGTGTCCGGCGGTGACCACGGTCGGTAACCTTGACGACTTCCTGGACCCGGGTGAGAGCGTGACTTGCACAGCCAGCTACACGATCACCCAGGCCGACCTCAACGGCGGTTCGGTGACCAACACGGCGACGGCGAGTGCGGGTGGTACCGACTCCAACCAGGACCAGGCTACGGTGACTGCGAACAAGAGTCCGTCGCTGACGATCGTGAAGGACGTGGCCGAAGAGGATGCCAACATCAGCGTCCCGGCTACGCTGAACTACACGATCACGGTGAAGAACACGGGCAACGTGGACATCACCAACGTGGCATTGAGTGACGATCTGGCCGGTGGTGCGACGCTCGATAGCGGCGACGCGGTTGATGCTGGTGTCCTCAATGTGGGTGAGACTTGGACCTACTCGGCGAGCTATGCCGCGACACAGGCCGACATCAATGCCGGCACCGACCTGGTGAACACTGCCAGTGTGGTGAGT
>JBFFOS010000140.1:0-6904 GCA_041574375.1 Woeseiaceae bacterium | reverse complement strand
TGCGGGATCCGCAGGCTGACGTTCGCGGCGACCTTCGGGTCCATGGTCGGCCCGAGCAGCATGAGCGGGCCGGCGTGCAGGTCCATCAACGACTCGATGAACGCCTCGGTGCCGCACACGGCGCCGGCGATCACGTCGGACATGCCGCTGATGAACTTGGTGATGCTGTGCACGACGATATCCGCGCCGTGATCGACCGGGCTCAGTATCAGCGGGCTGAACGTGTTGTCGACGACCAGCGGGATGCCCGCTTCGTGCGCGATCGCCGACAGCTTCGGAATATCGGCGACGCGCAAGGTCGGATTCGACAGGCTCTCCGTATAAACCGCACGGGTCTTGTCGGTGATGGCTTTGCGAACGGCATCGAGATCGGTGATGTCGATGAAGGTCGTCGTTATACCCGACTTCTCCGGCAGGAAGTCGTTCATCAACGCGTACGTACCGCCGTAGACGGCATTCGAAGCAACGATGTGATCGCCCGCTTTGCACAGGGCGAGCAGCGTTGCAGAAATGGCGCCCATTCCGCTTGCCGTGCAGTAGGCGGCTTCGGTCCCCTCGATCGCCGCGAGCTGCAAGCCGAGATGATAGACGGTGGGATTGAAATGCCGCCCGTACAGGTAACAGCCGGCGTCGTGACCCTTGAGTCCCTTGAACATCGCCGGCATCGTGCCGGGCTCCATCACGGTGAACGTCGAGCTCGCCTCGATGGACATGTTGACGCCGCCGTGCTCACCGAACTCGTGACGCAGCCGGGCAAGCGCTTCGATCGGATTGCGACCCGTCATCAGTCTGAACTCCGCCCTGTAAGTCTCTGTACTTTATAGACTTTTACCGGATATAAAACAGATAGTTAATTCGTAATAGTACGCAGAGATTATGTCGGCCGATCATAGCCTGGCAGATTCAGGCTTTTTTGGTGGACGGATCCGGACTGGAGCTCAAGTAAAGGCGATCAGAAAGCGCTTGCAGAGACGTTGCTTGGGAAGACGAGCCAGGACAATACGTGACGGTCACGGATTCGGAACGCGATACCTGAATTGCTGTATTGCCAGACAACCCTGTCCCCCACGATGGAGGTCGCGTCCGGAGCACCATACTGGCTCTTTACCTTGTCCGCATCGTCGCCGGACCGCAGTCCTGCGCCCGTCTCGCCCTGATAGTTGGCGGTTGACGTCACGATTACGATCTCGTCTTCGTAGTGGACGAGCACCAGACCATTCGGGTATCGATTGACGATGTATGGCGTTCCGCGGGCGTGCACGGATGCGTGCGTTGGCGTACCCCAGTCCGCCGGAACCTCGTCGATATAGAAGCCCGGCTCCACCCCTCCGATCGCTTCTCTCGGTTCGACTTGCTTCGGTTTTCCGAACGCCGAGAAATCGGCAAGGTCGAAATCTGCCGGGTCTGCCTCACCGCTTCCTGCCAGGTGTTGTCGGGCGATCTCGGCCCAGTAACCAACGGATTGACGCCGCAGGAATTCGTCGAATCGCCGATCGGCCTCATCGTCTTCCCCTCGGATCGCTGCGACTTGGGCGAGGTTGAAGACCGCGATGTCAAACTCTGGATCCCGATCCAGTGCCATCTGAAATTGTTTCACCGCGCGTTCATTCGAACCGTCAGCGCTGAAGGCGACCCCGAGGGCGTTGAGCAGCGCCGGCACCTCGCCGAGTCCGCGAAGACCCTGCTCGAGCTTCGCACGCGCATCAATCGGGCGGTCATTGAGGATCAAGGATGCCGCAAGCCCAAGGTACGCAGGAAGGTATCCGGGGTCCTGGGAGACCGCGGTTTCGAAATATTCAATCGCACGGGCAATGTGCCGGTCGAATTCGGGTGGTGTTTCGCCAGCACGGAACGAGAACGCCGCGATCGACGTCGGATCGGCGATGACATCAATAGCAAATGTCGGCGGCCCGATATGGACGGTATAGAGGTCGAGAGCAACCCGGTAGTGGGCAACCGCGAGATTGTTATACACCTCCCTTGCAGGGAAGTACGGCAGGAACGTCTGGAAAGACAGCGCTGCTGCCCCGTTCATGCCCGCCTCGAGAAACAGCACGCCGAGTTCGAACGCTTCGAGATTTTCGAGCACGGCATTGAGCCGTGTCCTCACTGCCTGCGCTCGCTGCGCGGGACTCGGATGGGTGCCGCTCGCCTGCTGCATCAGTCGCCCGGTACTCATCGAAGCGGCCCATTCCTGGAAGAAACTCTCATGTTCCTTGCCGACGATCGCCCGGGCATCGAATCCGGCCATCGTCGAATAGATGATCGCGTTTTCGTCTGCCTGCATTTCCTTGGCCGAGCTGTCATCCGTGCGCGATGCGAGCTCCCGGCACCCTTCGCATGCGCCGCCCGATGCTTCCATCGAATCGATCGCCTGGAAGAAGCGCATGTGCCAGAAATCGTCCTTTAGCTGATGCGCGATCTCGTGAGCCAGCACGAAGGCGAGACGATCCTCGGCGTTATCCGCCGCTGCGTAGCAGAGGTTGATGGCCCCGGTGCTGAGTACTACGCCGCCGTCCGGCAAGGCGATTACGCGAAGTGATTTGTCCTCGATGACCAGCAGTCTCGGGACGACGCCCGGCCGCGACCCGGCCACTCGCAAGAGGCGTTCGAATACCCGGTGTGCGGCCGCTATCTGCGGACTGGAGGAGGGGTCGGGCGTATCGTAATTGCTGCGCCAGAAGGTCAGCGACTCCTGCGGCGACGCCGCGCTGGCGAGCGGCACGGAGACGAGCCCGATTGCCAGCGCCAGTATCGGCAGCAAGATGCTGCCGATACTGGCCTTCTGGTATGTGGCACTAACCCAGCAGGGACTGGATTCTCTTGACCTCACGAGCAATCTTTTCCACGTCACGCTTTTCCACCTGATCGCGGCCTGCTATCTCTTCAATGGTCCGCAATCCATCGAGCACACCTTTTGGTGCCTCCATGCGCTCCATCTCTTCGATGGTATACGCGATGCGCATCTTTTGAGCGAGATAGCGGTAGTCCCCGGCCGTGGCCGCAACAGAGAGGTCAACGAGCCAGGCGCCGGTCTGGAAAAGGATCTGCATATCCGACGAGTTGCTCGCGGCAAAGCCGTCGAGTTGCGGCTGCAGCAGCGCCAGGAATTCAACCATCGCGCGGCGGTCATACCTTGATTGGGCGATTATTTCGGTTGTGCGTTGGATGTATCCGCGCAGCGCCACCGGTGCTTCGGCCTTGTTTACGATGTCCTGCAGAGCAAGCAGGCGATCGGTGGCGGCCTCGTACTGGCCATCCTGGGTGAACGCGAGAGCTTCCGCGTAGAGCGTGCCCGCCAGAAACATCCTGGCCTCCGGCGACCGTTCTGCGAATCCGAAGGTGGAAGCGTCTGCGCCGAATGCGGAATTCGCGGCGAAATCCTCCCCGAGTCCACCCGAACGCTTTAAGGCGCTCTGGACGCCTGTAGAACTGTAAGACGCCCAGATCTCGCTTTTCTCGCCGAGTCGGTTCGTAAGATCACTAACGTCTTGTGCCATCACAGCAGTCGCGATGAGGCCACCAAACAGCAGGCTAACTGATACGACAATGAGTCTGTTCATGATTGCCTCCTACCACCTGACTTTATAGATATCGAGTACTGCCGGTACGTACTGGTCCGTCGGGTTGACAATCAAGAATCTGACCTCCTGCGGATAATCAACTGTCTTGATCAACACTTCCTTGCCAAGGCTCGGGCTTGCGGAACAGCCAAAGAGTCCGCCCTGGCTGTCGGCGATGAGCAGATTGACGTCGGCGTCCTCCGCCGTTGTTACGACGAAGACATAATCTGTCAAGCCATCGAGAAAATTTATGGCTGCCGCGCTGCCTTGCGGTTCGAGACTGCCCGTCACGGAGTCGAGATGAATCAGGTCATTCGGCGAAACAGCCCGTTGCGGTGAGAATGCGTCCGCGAGCAAGACTGGTTCGTCGAAATCAAGTAATTCCCTTGCCCGGTTGATCGGAACGGCTTGTTGAAACCCTGTTCCCTGCCAGGTGGAAACGTTGATGCCAATAACCTCGCTACCACGATACAACGCTCCGCCGCTGTTTCCCCCGGTAATGGGCGCCGTGTGTCGGACAAGCAGCGGCTCCAGATTGTCATCCTGGATGATCTGACTGACGCCGCCCTCGGTTACGTTTATTCCCTGCCCTCCCGGATTACCCACCGCAAGAACCCTGTCGAGGGGTCTTACCGTGTCGGAATCGCCCAGGGAGACCGGCACGAATTGCTGGTTCGCAGCGATTCTCAGGGTCGCCAGATCGTTGAACTGATCGTAGGCCTTTATGTATCGAACTTCGTACACCGCCTGGCTATGAAATCTGGCTGTACCCCTCACGGCCCGGCCGGCGACATGCCAGTTCGTCAGCATGGTTCCGTCAGGGTCGATAATTACACCGCTTCCGTGCCAGCTGCCCCCTGCCACCTCGGTGCCGTTACAGGTTGGCTGACCATCTTCGGCCTGCATAGTACCGCCGGGATAGACAAATCCCTCCAGCAGAAGACCTACGTTGCTCGCAGCGAGGTCATCAAACTCCGGGAAACTCTCTTGCGCCGCAAGGGGCTGCAGCGCCAGCAGGGATGCAGTCGCAGCCACGCTGCCGACTATCTTCATGCCATTTATCATCATGATCTCCTGAAGCCGTCCCAAAAAAGAACGTATCGCCTTCCTCAAAAGTTCGGAGGATACGTCGATCTCATAATTCGGCTAAGCGGCTGACAGCACGTCGCCTCCTCATCATGGCTGTATCAACCACAAACGCACGTTCTGAGCAAAAGGGGTTACAGAGTCTTCCGGCGATCAGACCTGCCAAAACGTGCGGCCTCGATTCCGAATATCGCGGGAGGCGATCGAAGGCCAATCTGTACGGGTTTGCGCTCATTTTTAAATCTTTGTTCTTGGCGCAGGACATCGTGAACATT
Organism: Woeseiaceae bacterium; assembly: GCA_041574375.1. Taxonomy (GTDB): domain Bacteria; phylum Pseudomonadota; class Gammaproteobacteria; order Steroidobacterales; family Woeseiaceae; genus UBA1847. The sequence goes on along the minus strand of JBFFOS010000140.1, from coordinate 1,980 downwards.
TCCGCATTGGTAATGCGAATCACTCGCGATGCAAACAAGTTCGCTATGTCTTGGAGTATAGACTCATCATCCCGCGCTGTCGCATAGCACCAGGTTGCTGTTCCCGATTACGGCTATTGAAATTTCCATTTTGGTAATATTGGTCAGGCCTCAACGATCCGGGGTCATGGTTCGAAGCAGGCGGCACGTCAACGAAGCATTGACCGACTGCCTACGGCGGTGGTTTCCGACGTATCGTATTCTCGTCGGTATAATGATCGGCAATCAGGGTCAGCGATGAATCAATGTTGGCCGTTCTGATTCCCGATACGTGTCGACCTGTCAGCGAATCAGAACCTGGGCCAGAACCTAGTCAAAATGTCGTTTTTGCACGAACTCAAACGCCGAAGCGTCTTCAAAGTGGGGGTCACGTACGTCATCGTCGCGTGGCTCATACTGCAGGTTGTCAGCGTTCTCGTGCCCATGCTGTCCCTCCCGGACTGGGTCGGGCGGTTTTTCATTCTGCTGATTGCCGTCGGTTTCCCGTTCGCATTGGTAATCGCCTGGGCGTTCGAAGTAACACCTGACGGCGTAAAGCTCGACGTTGGAAAGAAGACCACGGAATCGAACAGCCACGGCCTGGTCGGAGCCCTCAAGCTCGTTGCAATAACAGCGATAACCGGCGGCTTTGCGTTCCTCATTTACGACCGGCTATACGATCAGCCGCCCCCATCCGATGCTGGCAGTGCCGACGACCCGGTGCCCGGGCAATTCGAGCAGGAGCCCGCAGACAGTACCGAGGCCAGCGATCAGCAGCGAACGATTGCCGTACTGCCTTTCGATGATATGAGCCCGGGCGGCGACCAGGTCTGGCTCGCAGACGGGCTCGCCGAAGACCTGCTGGATATCCTGTCCAGGATAGACGGATTGCGCGTTATCGCGCGGACCTCTTCGTTCGCCCTTCGTGGGCAGAATATTGCCATCGTCGGAGAATCCCTGGGGGCGGGCAGCGTCGTCGAAGGCAGTGTTCGCAGAGCCGGGGAAAAGCTCCGGGTCACTGCGCAGCTGATTCGTGTATCGGATCAAACCCATATCTGGTCCAACAGCTACGACCGTGAGCTGGATGATGTCTTCGAAATCCAGCGAGAGATCGCCGGCGCAGTGGCCAGCGCCATCAGCGAACAACTCGGCCTGCGCGATGATGAGATGAGTATCTCCAACCTGCCGAGCGAGTCGGTCGACGTTCGTGCCTGGCAACTGGTCAAGCTGGCGGATCAGAACAGGAATGAACTAACAGAAGACAATTTGCACAGACAGATCGAGTTGTGCAACCGCGCTCTTGAAATAGAACCCGGATACGCGCGGGCCTATTCGTGCATCAGCTCTCGCAGCCAGGACCTTTGGCGCTTTGGCCTGGACACCAGCGAGAGCCTGGTGCTGACGGCAAGGGACTCTGCCCAGAGGGTCCTGGAGTCGGACCCCGGTGAATGGCAGGCACAGAACCAGCTGCAGTTTCTCGAATTGGGCTCGGTGCAGGACAGGTCCTACCCCGCGACAACCGAAAGCCAGGCTGACCTGCAGGACGTGGCGACCCTGTCCTACGTCTTTGCGCACAGTGGGGATACCGATCGGGCAGCGCGTATCTGGATCGACGCATCGGCTTCAAACGAGGCCGCCGATGTGCGCCGGAAAGCCTATGACGATGGTGGCTACGTCGCGTTGATTGATACCGTGATCAGCGACCATGTGACGCGCAGCGGGTCCGCGTGTACCGAGGATCCTGCCGCGGCTGCATTCCTACTTGCGGTCATGAATGAAGAGGATCGAATGTTCGACTGCATGCAGGAAGCCGGCGCGAATCAGCATGCAAGCGAATTCTTCAGGCTTCATCCGGTATTCGAACCGTATCGCACGAGCGAGAAATTCCGCGAGATCGTTGCTGACGACTGACTCAGCTTTCGTGGACAGAGGACAGTGACGTCGAGTGCCAGGCCAAAGGCC